>JALZVT010000107.1 GCA_023300545.1 Pseudomonadales bacterium | reverse complement strand
ATCATGGACGGCAGTGCGCAGCCCTATGTGCAGCTGATTGAGTCCGTTGGCTTGAAAACGCTTGATACACCTAAGATGTTTATGCGCATCACCCGGCCTATTGAAGTTCGCGAGGGTGATGCAATGGTGTCGTTGAAGCCCTACAACGGTTTCCGTGCAAGCTACACCTTTGTCGCTGACCACCCGGTCTACAACCGCTATCCAAAGCGTCTAGACATGGTGTTTAACAGTGACAGCTACATCAAGAATGTCTGTGGTGCCCGCTCGTTTGGCTTGATGAGTGAGTTAGAGCAGGCCCAGCAGATGGATCGCTGCATAGGCTCCAGTCTCGAAAACGCGGTTGGCATTGACGATCGCGATATCGTCAACGAAGGCGGTCTGCGCTACGAAGATGAGTTTGTGAAGCACAAGGTGCTTGATGCAATTGGTGACCTGTATTTGCTGGGCCATCAAATTATCGGGGCGTTCGAAGGTTACAAGTCGGGGCATGCGATCAATAACGCATTGGCTCGAGCGCTACTGGAAGACAGCGACGCGTGGGAAATGGTTACCATTCCGACCTCTCCAGCGGATGGCGAGATGGTCGCAGAGCAGGATGCGTTGCAGTACATCTATACGGCTGGGTAACGCCTGGGCCAAACAGGGGGCAGAATTAATTCTGACCCCTTGTCTGTGCCTCTCGATTCACTCAAGCAACATCTTCTCCAAAAACCCCTGAATCAAAGGTCTCGCCTCGTGCGCGCTTATTAATTGTCGTTGCTGCAAAATGTCAGCAATTTCATTGATGCTGCGCTCGCCGTCTATCAAAGACAGTAGATAAGCGTGCACCTGAGTCGCCATGGCTTGGTCTTGAAACTGGGTGAGGGCAGGCACCGGTATTGCTGAATTTTGTAGCCATATGGGTTGAGTATTTTGCGCGGTCGTCTTGCGCGATGCGTGAGGTGCTGAGGCATTTTTTGTCGCCGAAAACGCGTGCAGTAACTCGTAGCGGCCGTAACGCGAATGGGGTGAACACAGGTAAGGGCCGCGTTGCTCGATAACCGTAGGTTCTGTAAAGCCTTGCGCCGCGACCAGATCACACAGCTCCGGCAGCAGTAGACATTGAGCCGGGTCTGCATCCGCGAAAGCCACCGAGCCGAAGTTTAACCAACGCCCTTCGGGTGCTAACAACCCATTCACCTGTGCAGCTGTTGCTGCGGGAGAAGATTGCACAACATCAGTAAACCAGGGGGTAACGACCGTATCGAAACTGCCCGGCGGGAACGGTAATGCTCGCGCATCAGCCAGCAGCCAGGTGATAGGGGTCCGACCAATGGCTGACTCATTGGGTGCAGAGATGGGTATCGAGGTGGGCGCTAGCAATTCTCGGTGCAGGGCCACGTCGCTTGGCTTAACGGGCGCCAGTGGAAACTCCCAGAGCCGCACCGGGCGATCGTTGCAGATGGCTGCAGCGGCCAAACTGGTTAACGGATTAATGTCGACTGCACAAACAGCAGTAGCCGAGCCACTGGCAAGATCCCAGGCCAGGCGGCCACCGCCAGCACCGAGTACCAAAGTTCGTCCTAACGAGCCGGGCGCAACCTGGGCCAGCATATCAATGGCCTGATTGTTTTCCGCCTCGCCCCAGACCCAGTCACGAAACAGGTTGGTCGCGTAACTAAACAGTGTGGTGTTGTTGCTCAGTGCTTGAGTGTTGAGCGCGGCGTAGGTTGCTCGGTCGCTGCCAGCGCCGTCAGACAACACTGGTGCGAGTAATTCGCCTAGGCAGTCCAACTGTCCGGCGTAGCCTTCTTCGAGCTGTTGCAGGCGCTCTTTGGTTGCTGTTGGTATTGAATCTGCTTTAAGTTCCAGGTTAACAAGTGCCTGGTTAACGGCCTGCAGTTTATGTAGCAAATCCTGCTGCTCTTTATGCGCACGAGCTTGCCATAGTGCAAGGTCGGCCGCGCCTTTGGGGTACAGGCAGGTAACCTCTCCGAGTAGCGGAAACTCTAGGGTACAAGACCGGCAGAGCAGGCCCGTGGGCTGGGTTGAGCTCGCCTCAGAAGCGGTTAGATCGCCATGGCACGAGGGGCAACACAGCGGTAAAGCCGTTGTCGCGGAGCTGGGCTGAGTAGAAGCATTCATAGGCGACAGCGTACTTTGAGTTTGGCGCTTGCAGTGCCAAATGCGTCACATCACCGCACCTAGGTGGGATTGCTGATCGTGCCATTCACAATGGGTGCAAAGGCCGTCAGGCTATCTTGCAGGGCCGCATTACCCAGACCGTTGCCTGGGAATGTGCTGGCAAAGTTACCTTGCTCGCCATGCAGCGCCATGTAGTTCAGCACAACCGCCTGAGCGAGTTGGTTGACGTTGTTGGCTACCGGCGTTGCGGCCGTTTCAACATTTCCGTTAGAGCGCATATAACCCAGCTGCTGATGCATCGCTTGTTCTTCGGGTGTGCCGCCCAGCAACTGCGCTGCCCCGTTGGGGTTGTGTACCATGAACCAGGTGGCTGCCGTTTGTTGGTTGTCGCTGACCCATTCGCCTTTGCCACGCCCGTCGGCTGAATTGTCGATCGCGCCGTTTGATGACAGCGAACCATCAGAAAACACATACATCATTAGCGGTTGGCCGAGGCGTGCGGCGTATTCAAGGCAGGCCCCCATACAGCGGCCGGCACGCAGATCTTTCACTTCGCCTTCAGCTCGTCTGCCGCCGTGATAATCGTAGCCGCCCATTTCAATCGTGCCTGCGCCAGCAAAACCGTTGATAACCATCTTCATCACGCTGGCGGTTTTGCGAAATTCGCGACTAGACGCAAACTCGGCTTCTGTGAAAATTCCTGCGGGGCCAACAATTTGAGGGTCGTTTGCAGGGTCGAGAGTTGTCGGATCGCCAAACCGGTCAGCAAGGTCGGCACTTTTCAGATACCCGCATTTCACCATGTCTTTTACAACGTCTGCACTGGTGACTGGCGGCAAGGGGTCTTTGTCTCCGTACACCCTGACGGCTTTCATTTTTTCATCGCTAATGCGGTAGATTGATTCCATCACCGCAACAGCGTCTTGCTGGCTGAGAACGCTGGTGAGGTCGCCAACGTCTACGAGGCCTGTCACGTCGCTCGGGCGATCAACCTTGGTAGGTCGCTTGGTAAGATCAATCATGCTCATCGGCGCCATTGAATTGCCGCCAGAGTCGGAATTGTCAGAACCAATCAAATCGAGTAACGAGCCACCTGCGCCTGCGGCAGCGATACCGTACATGGGGTTATGCGGGTTGTTGCCAGTATCATTTTCTGAGCGGGCAGGGATCACGGCGCCGTTGATGTTCGCGCGGTTGGCAGGGCTGGTTACTTTCTCGAGCATGCCGCGCAGAAACGCGGAATCAGAATGAAACGCAAGGCCCAGCTGTTGATCAACAAAGTCGCTAGCACCCGTCTGTGGGTTCATGATCGAAGGAATCATGTCGCCCGGTAAGCCCTGTCGCTCATAGCCGGCGGTGCTCAGAAAATCGAGCTGTCCACCCTGTTTGCCAACAAGAACATTGGAACCGGCAGAGCTTGAACCACCGGCAAGGTCGAAGCAGATGAATGGAATTTTGCCTGATCCGTTAACCGCGACGCCGCACTGGTTACGGACGATGTCAGCGAGTTCCGGATCTAAAAACAGAGCGTGAGCGTCTTTGCCGCTGCCAATCGTTATCGACGCGCCACCAACACACATTCCAGCACCGCCAATGAACCCCTGGGACAGGAATTCTCGACGGGTGCGAGGCCGCGCGTGGCTTTCATGGCGAAGCGGGTCGTCGTAATTGCGCTTACTGATTTTTAACATGGGTATTCCTTTAAACCTGGTGTCATGGCCGTAGTCGTTGTTAGAGCGCTATCAGCGCTCTATTGCACAAGCACCGCCGCGCTCCCCAGCACGGCCGCACAAGCTCCCTTCACCACACGTTCCGTGCGGTCCGGCTCACAGCTGCCCCCACAGGACGAAAGCCTAGTGATCAACCCATCAAGCTCAGACCGTACGGCTGTATGGTCTGGCTGAGTGATTGCGGTTCCGATGCCTCTCTCAAGCAGCGGGTCAATCACTAAAGCGGTATTGTTGAACGCTTGGCTTACGTTTGCGTCGAAATCGAATCCTGGAAAGAACTCGGTGCGCCGAGCCGGGCTGCTGACCAGCTCATTGCAATATTGAATAGCGAGTTGGGTGATAGCCATCTGTTGCGACGAGATAAAGCCTTCGATCGCAGGATTGATGGGTAGCGCCTGAAACACCTGGTTGTATGTTTCAGACACATTGGTGTTTGTGGTCGGAATGCCGGTGATGATAGACAGACTGGCATTTAGCTCCGCAAAATCGCGGACACCAATTGACGGCGCACGAGGCACATCAGCAGGGGGTTGAGGGGCAGGGGGCGCTGCCTCGACAAACACGTTTGTCGCGCCACCAAGCTGCTCGAATGTGAGAAAGAACTCGTCTAATTCGGGGCCTTTTTCAACGCCAACAACGGTGCCAAGCGCAGACAGTGGTAGCTGGCCTGCAGATTCGGTGTAACTGCCGCTGTCTATTGTGGTATCTAGATTCGCGTAGGACTGGCCGGCAAGAACTTCGCGACCGTTGATTCCGATTCTTAGGCCACGTACCGGGATGTTCACTGGTGTTTCACTACCCAGCACCGTAAAGAACGGGGTGTCGAACAGATAGGCGTAAGAGTCAAACTGGGAGACCTCAAACACGATGTACGCATCGTCAATGTCAACGTGCTCACTGACGTTAAATAGCAGGTAGTATTTTTCACCCACTCCAACCTCGAAGTTGGTTTGGATTTGTTCCTGGGTAAGCGCGCGCGAGTGGATGGCGAGCAAGCGCACAGTACCCGCCCAGCGGTCCATGTTGTCTACTTCAGAACCAAGAGCTAGAGCGTAGGTGTCGTTCCAGTCATTGAGCAGGCCAGGCGTTTGATCGTCACCTTCTGAGGCGAGTTCGCCATTGACGTAGACGCGACGACCGTCAGTTGGGTTATAAACGGCAACCACGTGCTGCAGGGTCGCTTGCAAAATTTCTTCGTCGCTTGGGGTCGACAAGCGAGGCTCACCATCTGGGCCGGTCTGATCGGTTCGGTTGAACAGATCGTAGTCATACAGTGTTTGGCCCAACATGAAGTTGCGATCATCAGTGCCGCCGGAATAACTAACAATTCGGGCGGGGCCGTCCTGGGTGACGTTGCCGGGAACAACCCAGGCTTCAATCGTATATTCGTTGGTGCTGGTTAGTTGCTGGTGCAGCTTCGCACTCGCACTGGTTGATCCCTGAGCCTTGCCGCTGACCATGCTAATGCCCCAGCCGCCGACCCAATCGGCATCGCCAGAAAGGGTCAAATTTAAAGCAGGTTCGATACCACTGGTGTCGAACGCTGTGCTGCCAGAGCCAGTTTTGAACTCATATAAAGCGATGACGTTGGTTTCAAACCGGCCGCCGGAGGCTGCCACAATTCCGTCTGGCAATGACAGCGCCATGCTGGTCAGCAAATCTGGATCGACCTCAGTCGCCTCAATGTCGATGGCGAGGGCGGTGATGGCATTGTCCATTTCCATGGCGTTGCTAGAGCAATTGTTCCAGCAGTTATGGAACTCGCTGCCCAGACGCAGAACAAACCGAGAGCTGCTGGGGGTTGCGAGGTCCATTTTAGTTTTGGCGGCCTGGTAGGCGGTGTCGACGTCTGTTGACGCAAAATAGGGTTGCTGTGGGGTGGGCGAAGTGTCGGAGTGACAGTCTGCGCAGTAGGTCGTCAGCAGCGGATAAACCGTACTGCTAAATTCTGCAGAAGTGTCTGGGAAGTTTTTGCTTGCAGACGGCTTGAACAGCGCTGGGGCAGTGAGTGTAACTGAGTTTCCGGCTCCGGCGAGTGAGTCGCCAGCCCAGTTGTTGAGGTAAGAAACAATGATGTCGGCGCAGGCATTGGCGTCGGTGAGCCAGCAGTTATGGCCGCCGCGCACCTTGTTCACAAGCAGTGATTTTGAAGGGTCGCTAAGGTCGACTAGAGTGTTGGCCGTATCGAAAGCGATGTTAATGTCGTCTGCTCGAACAAACCGTGGCGTTTGCGACTCGTTATGGCAGGAACCGCAGCGATTGTTAGGGACCAGGTTGTCCCATACTGCCAGCCTAAAGTTCTGTACGTCAGCCGTGGCGGGTGCGGGCCCAGAATAGTTACTCACCTCCGGTGTTGAACTGGGGGCAATCTCTGAGACCGAAGCGCCACTGCCGCTACCACACGCGCTAATAAGACTGCTAACAGTTAATAGAGCGAGTAGGCGGGTGCCGAGTAGAATTTTGCTAATAGTCATCATACGTCCCCTAGGCTATTCGCCCATGCAGTAAACAGCAGACTCTGCAAAGACCTGTTTAAGGTTGTAGCCCGAGTTTTGGAAGGACGAAACCATGGTGTTAATCTGGTTCCGATCCTCACCGTCAGCTGGCGGTCGTACGCACACGTTTTTGAATACTTTTTCTACCTGGCATTGAGCAAAGGTCTGGCTGTTGGCCATTTCTTGGCCCATAGACTTAGCCCCGCTACCCGATCCCGGGAGAGAGCTTGACCACCCGTGCACCGCGTTAGGTCCCGCGCGCCAGTAGTTACTCCAAGACTCATCCGGTGTACGGAAGCCTTGGGGGAAGGTTGTTTCGTTGTTGTAGTACTTTTCCGTAACTCGGCTACCGGTTACAGGATCTTGTGCGCCTGAGCCGTTGTAATTGATTCTGCCGTTATCGCCTTCTGGGTCATTCTCTTCGTCGTAGCTGTAATCATAATAGGCAAATGCCTGAGCCATGGGGTCCATGCCAGAATGACAGCCAATACAATTATTGAGGAAAACGCGACTATCGCCGCCAGGACTGCGTGATACGTCTTGGCGAATACGGTCCGGAGTCCGGGTGCTGTCCTGCATCTGCTCCATGTCATTACACATGTGATTGAGCAGCGTGAAGCGGAACATCGCGCGGTTGGTACCGTCGATGAAGAACGACTTTGCAGCCGCTCTTGATGTAATGACTCCCGCGGTCGCAGCCGCGGGCAGCCCGTTCAGTGAAGACTGGGGTGTTGCTGTGAGGTTCTCTTTAAGATTAACCCCTTGGGTTTCCAGTGCTTCGTAATGGGAATTGTTGGTCGTGGAATAGGCCGGTACGCCGGCTACGCCTGCACCGTGATAGACGATGTCATCACTCAAAATACCTCGAAAATCGCGATCGTCGCGAACCATGCCAATGATGGTTGCGGTGTAGTCATTAAGTGCAACAAATACATCAGAGTCGCGATTTGTCCAAGGCGCGGCGAAATTCTTCAGAGTTACGTTGTAGAAGTCGGGGTTTTCCATCGCGGCAAAGGCTGCTTGCATGGGGTCAGTAGCAACCTGAGACGCGAGCGTATCAAGTTCTGCTTCGGTCGCTGGAACGCCAGCCAAGCGATCGTGAATGCGCTTGGCTTGACTGCGATCGTCAGCAACGACACTAGGCGCTGCAAAACAAACAGCGCATGTTAAAGCAACACAAATCAGGCGAGACGCAACGTTACTGCGTCGCCCCTGGCCGAGGGCCAAAAGATTCATGGTGTACTCCCTGCTTTTATCCGAGGGCAGCGATCGTTGCGTGCCGGTAGCGTCGGATACTCAATCCACTCAAGCACCGCTAGTCCAAAGCGATGACTGTGTATTCGAAATGTAAGGTTCGGGTAAATGTGAAATTCAAGCTGTGATACGTGTCCCGTTTCTCAAGGGCAGGTGACCTGTAATAGGTCGTTCCTTTGATGGGTTTCTGGCGCGCAACGGCAGTTGTCGGTTCAGGTGATTACCATGACTCATGCTGGCTGTGCTGCGCATCACAAAGAGCGTGTAAGCCTTATGAAAGAATATGAGCAACTTGTAAGTTTACGAGGCAAATCTTTTGCCCCAAAACCGAAAAATTCAGTTGTTAGACAGTGCGTGTAAATGGCTGTCTAACCACAAAGAACACAACGCCGGTGCTAATCCTTTATCAGGGTTGGTCATGCGACGTTGCATAGCATCTGGCGTGTTAGGTGTGTTACTCGTTGGCTGTGGTGGTGGTTCATCATCATCGGACAGTGGCGTTTTGGGCGGCGGACAGGAAGCGGATCCAGTCGCTGTCGACTTTCCGCTGGCTTACGTCAAGCGCTCTTTACGTCTGTCTATAGATGGCAACGAGGTTGATGTGTTGCCGTCAAACAATGTTCGCGATCCAGCTCAGTTTCGCCCAGGCGCACAGTTGATCATTCGTGATCGCGCGTCGCCGAGTGCGGCTGAGCGAGTAATAACAGAAGGTGTGTTTGACGTAGATAAAGACGGCAATCTGCCGCTTTACGACGTCAAAGACCTGTCTGCCTCGTACGATGGGGCGCAGCTGCTGTTTGCGATGCGCGCACCGCGCGACCCGGATCTCGATGACGACGAGCAGCCCACCTGGAATATTTGGCTGTATGACCATCCGAGTACGACCTTGCAGCGAATCATTGAGTCGGATATTGCTGCGGAAGAAGGGCAGGACTTATCGCCACGATTTTTGGTAGACGGTCGAATTTTGTTTGCCTCGACGCGACAGCGTCAGTCAAAAGCAATATTGCTGGATGAGGGGAAGCCGCAGTTTTCTCACCTCGACGAAGATCGCGATCGAGAAGCAGTGACACTGCATACCATAGAAACCGATGGCTCGGGTTTACAGCAAATCAGCTTTAATCAAAGCTCAGATATGGATCCGGCGCTCTTGAGTGATGGTCGGGTCGTCTATAGCCGCTGGGACAACATCGACGATTACGATCAAATCAGCCTTTATACAATGTCTCCTGATGGTCGCAATCAAGAGTTGCTGTACGGCCTTAACAGTCACAGCAGCCTGTCGGAAGACTTTGATATTGAATTTGTGGAAGCCCAGGAGCTCCCGGATGGCCGTTTATTTGCGTTGTTACGACCTAGTGCTGCATCTGACCAGCTAGGTGCATTGCCGGTAGCAATTGATACTGCGAATTACACAGACAACACCATTGCCACACCCAATGGGGCTGGTGTAACTCCGCAAGCTCAGGAACTGTTGATTACCGGCGATCTAACACTTACCGAAGCTATTTCTCGAGCAGGGCGTTATGCAAGTATTGCACCTCTGTATGACGGCACAGACCGGTTACTAGTAACCTGGAGTCAGTGCCGGCTAACAGACGGCACTGACGTAATGCCTTGCACCGACGACAATCTTGAGCTCGGCCTAGAAGAGGCTGATCCACTGTTTGGTGTGTGGATCCACGATCTTACTGAAAACACCCAGCAACCCATTATTGTGCCGGAAGAGGGTGATGCGTTAACCGAAGCGGTTGTGATGGAAAATCGGGCGTCGCCTGCCTCTATTCCGGATGGCGTTGCTGGACTTGATCTTGACCCCGATCTGGTTTCTGAGGGTGTGGGCGTACTGCACATCCGCAGTGTCTACGATATTGATGGCGAAGCGTTGGTGCCCATAGCGGCTATCGCTGACCCCGCTCAAACCGCTGCTGAGCAACGCCCGGCTAGGTTTCTACGTCTGGTTAAGGCCGTCTCAATGGCTGACGACGATATTGTCGATATCAACAACACAGCATTCGGCCGCTCTCGCGATCAGTTGATGCGTGAAATTATGGGCTATGTTCCCATCGAGCCCGATGGCAGCGTGAAACTGAAAGTGCCTGCGAACGTTGCGTTCTACATCAGTGTTGTCGATGCCGATGGCAAACGAGTTGGCCCGCGACATCAAAACTGGTTGCAGATGCGCCCCGGCGAAGAGCGGGAATGCGTGGGTTGTCATGATTCTGATTCCACCGTTGCTCATGGTCGAGCAGATGCGCAGTTGCCTTCAGCCCATTTGGGCGCTCCGGTCGATGGCTCGCCCTATCCGAATACCGAAGGCGGCCTGTTTGCGAACGCCGGCGAGTCAATGGCGCAGGTGAACGCTCGAATAAACGGGATACGCACGCCATCTTTAGATCTGCGCTTTACGGATATCTGGACTGACCCTGCAGTACGCGCCAAAGACGCTGATATCGACTATCGCTTTACAGACCTACGGACGCCGCCGCCAACAACGGTTAACTGCGTTCAAACCTGGAATTCCGCCTGTCGAACTACGGTGAATTACGAGACCCACATTCATCCGCTGTGGACGATCGATCGCTCAACACTCGCGGCAGATGGCGTCACTGTGCTGACTGACGTTACCTGTGCAACCTGTCATTCACCTGCTGATACTGCAGGCGTACTGCAGGTTCCATTGGCTCAGCTTGATTTGTCGGACGGTTTATCTCCCGATCAGGCGGATCACTTTAATAGCTATCGTGAGCTGCTTTTTAACGACAACGAGCAGGAAGAAAACAACGGCGCGTTGCAGGACATTGGAAATCCAGTATTCGATGCCGATGGCAATCAGGTATTTGAAACTAACGAAGATGGCACTCTGATTCTTGACGGGGCAGGGCAGCCGGTTCCCGTGTTGGAAGGGAATCGGGTTACGCCGTCTATGAGTGTGGGCGGTGCTGCTGCGTCTCAAGCTTTCTTTGCGCCATTTTCGACCGGGGCTAGCCATGACGGCTATCTCTCAGGAACGGAACTTAAGCTACTCAGCGAATGGCTCGATGTGGGTGCTCAGTACTACAACAACCCGTTTGCCGTTCCGCCTTGATCGACCAATCGTTCTGGCATTCAACCATTGATGCTCTAAAACAGACTCGCGACTAACCGGAAAGGACAAACGGTGCAGAGATTGAAGACAATAATGAAAATTACAATAGCTACTCGTTGTCGGGTGCTGCTCGCCTGTGTGTTGGCGTGTAACGCTATGGCCGCTCAGGCTGGAATAGGCGACCTTTTTAGCAACGAAACACCTGAAGTTCGCGTTGCCGATCCATTTTTGGAAATGCACACAGGGCCGGGTCGTGGTTATCCGGTTTTTTACGTCGCCGGCGAAGGCGAGACCATAAAGGTACTCAAGAGGCGAACTGACTGGTTCAAGGTTGAGTTGCGTCGTGGTGCAAACATCAGCAAACGCGGTTGGGTGCCTTTAAATCAAATCAGAGACACCTTAGATCTGGATGGCGAAGCCATTGATTTTGGCAGCGTTACTCGCGGTGACTTCGAGACTCGTAAATGGGAGATGGGATTCGCGGCGGGTGATTTCGATGGCGCCCGTACCATTGACGGTTACCTTGCTTATGGTGTTACCCGAAACATCTCGTTACGACTCACAGGAACCCAGCTATTGGGTAACTTCTCTGACGGCGTGATGGGCACCGTAAATGTGGTGATGTACCCATTTCCAGAGTGGCGCGTGTCACCTTATTTCACCATTGGCACCGGCATAATCCACACCAAACCACAAACCACAGTCATCCAGGCCGAAGATCGAACGGACGAGATCGTTAATGCAGGGCTGGGTGCAAACATATACCTCACCAGACGGTTTGTGATGAATTTTGAATATCGGCGCCATACCGTTCTCAGTAGTCGGGACGACAACCAGGAGATCAACGAATGGAAGACAGGATTCAGCGTCTTTCTGGGCAAGCAGTAATGATGACCGCTCGCTCAGAACAAGTTAACGCAAAGCACCTAAAGAAATACGCACAGCGACTAGCCGGAGTAGTACTGCTGGCTGGTGCCGTTGTACTTACAGCCGGGTTTGGCGTCCAGAACGCAAATGCAGCGACTGCTGACGACCTGGAGCTAGAACCGTTGATTGTTCGCGAACCTGAACGTCGCGAAGTGAAAATCGAGCGACTCGATAGCGAAAATTTTGAGCTTGGCGCATTCGGCGGCGTTCTCAGCGTTGAAGACTTCGGCAGTGACGTTGTCTATGGCGTGCGCGCTGCTTATCACATCACCGAAGATTTCTTTGTCGAGGCGGCCT
The DNA here is from genome assembly GCA_023300545.1 of Pseudomonadales bacterium. GTDB lineage: Bacteria > Pseudomonadota > Gammaproteobacteria > Pseudomonadales > Azotimanducaceae > JALZVT01. The sequence continues at coordinate 55,355 of JALZVT010000107.1, read as the reverse complement.
ATGCAAGTTCGACCTTGGGGCAAACCAGTTTCGAGCAGCTCTCTGGCGGTGCGCAACTGTTAACCGACGATGAGCGTGATTTTAGTTACTACAACATGAGTGTCGGAATCAATGTGCTGCCCGGTGAGGCGTTCATCACCGACCGTTGGGCTTTTAAAGGTGGGCTGTATCTGATCGCAGGCATTGGCTCATCAGAGTTTGGTGGTGACGACCGCTTTACGGTCAACGGTGGTCTTGGTTACCGACTGGCTGCGACCGACTGGCTGGCATTTCGGGTCGACGTTCGCGATCACGTTTTCAAAAGTGATCTGTTGGGTGAGAGCGAAACCAAACACAATTTCGAACTTACCGCTGGCTTAACCGTCTTTTTCTAGGAGATCCCCAATGAGTCTCTATCGTAAAACTATTTTGAGTGGACTGGTGGCTATGCTTGCCTTGGCGAGTGGCGGCTGTTCGAGTCTTGATATCAAGCCTTGGGTTAGCCCCTATGAACGAAACAAGCTGGCTGACCCCATCATGAGCTTTGGTCGCGATCCCGTAGCGAGCGCATTCATACATCATGTGTATCAAGTACGCGAAGGCGCCCGAGGTGCCGAAGGCGGTGCCGGCGGCGGATGTGGTTGCAACTAGAATGCTCCCTATTAATAAGGCCGTTCTGAGTGTCGCGCTGTTCGTGATCGGCGCCATGCAGGCCAGCGCAGCAGTATTGCCAGCAGACCGGGTAGACTTTTTGCACCATGGTTACTCTGGTGGTGGTCTTAGCGTTGATGGCCCTTCTGTTCTCGTTCGCAAGAGCATTGCAGACAAGGTGTCGGTGTGGGGTAACTATTACGTCGACTCTGTGTCCAGTGCATCGATTGACGTTATTACGACGGCCAGTAGTTACTCAGAAGAACGCAAACAAACCAGCGCGGGCATAGATTACCTGCGCGGCAAGACCACAATGGGACTTGCCTGGACCAAGAGTGACGAAGACGATTACGAAGGTAATTCGGTTCGCCTCGGTGTTAGCCAGGATTTCTTTGGTGATTTGACCACCTTAGGTATTGCATATTCGCGCGGTTGGGACACCATCAGCAGAAACGGCGACGATACGTTTGAGGCGGATGCCAAGCATCAGTCATGGCGCGTTGATCTCACCCAGGTAGTCACGCCCAGTATGGTTGTGAGCCTGAACTACGAAGGGATCTCTGACGAAGGGTTTCTCAATAATCCGTACCGGCAGGTGCGGTTTGAAGACCCGAGCGCAACCAGAGGGTTCAACTACGAGTCTGAGCGCTACCCGAACACCCGCACCAGCAGCGCATTGGCGCTGCGCGGATTGTATTATCTGCCCTATCGCGCAGCCCTCAAGGCGGAAGGCCGGTACTACACCGATTCATGGGGTATCAATGCTTATAACGTGGAATTGGCCTATACCCATCCGTTGGAGGAAGGACTAACGCTGGATGTGCGCTACCGCTATTACAACCAGACGTCTGCCGACTTCTACAACGACCTGTTTTCACGCTCCAACCAGCAGAATTTCTTGGCTAGAGACAAAGAATTGGCCAGTTTTAATACTCATTCGGTGGGTGTTGGGGTGAGCCAGGAATTTGAAACTGAATGGCTGCCGTTCGTCAATAAGGGGCAAGTCAGTATGTTTTTTGATTACGTCCAGTTCCAGTACGACGATTTCAGAGATCTAAGCGTCGAAGGCAGCTTTGCCGCTGGTGGAGAGCCACTGTACGAGTTCAACGCCACGGTTATCCGGGCATTTGTGTCGTTCTGGTTCTAATTCTTAAGTCCGAGTGATTCCTGCTCGCCTTAAGAGGCGGAAGGGAACCAGCTGAAGTACACTGCGGCTTCCTCGAAGATTGAGTAAGTCGCAGTACGCCATGTCGTCTACATCGTCCGCCACCTCACCCGCCAGATCGTCGTCTAACCCGCCTGCGGGTGCCAAAAAGGTTCGCACCCGTATCGCACCTTCGCCGACCGGCGACCCGCATATGGGTACGGCCTATATTGCGCTGTTTAATATGGTCTACGCCCACAGTCAGGGCGGAGAATTTTTAGTGCGCATCGAAGACACGGACCAGGCACGCAGTACTCCAGAATCTGAGGCTACGATTCTCGATGCCCTGCGCTGGTTGAACATCGAGTGGACCGAAGGCCCCGATGTCGGTGGCCCTCACGGTCCTTATCGACAAAGCGAGCGGCAGGACATCTATCGAGGCTACGCTGACCAGCTGGTCAGTCAGGGTGATGCTTTTCCTTGTTTCTGCAGCAACGAACGCCTTGATGAAATGCGTGCAACCCAGCGCGCAGAGGGCAAAACCACTCGGTATGACGGGCTGTGTCAGAGCATTGCGCCGGCCGAGGCGGCCAAACAGATTGCAGCGGGAGACGCTCACGTTATTCGATTGGTTGTGCCGGTAGACGGCACTTTCAGCTTCGAAGACGCACTGCGTGGCACCATCGAAATTCCCTGGCAACAGGTGGACATGCAGATCCTGCTAAAAAGTGATGGCATGCCGACCTACCATCTGGCAGTGGTTGTTGACGATCATCTGATGGAAATCAGCCATGTTATGCGTGGCGAAGAGTGGATCAACTCAGTGCCCAAGCACGCGCGCCTTTACGACGCGCTGGGTTGGGAAATGCCGATACACGCGCACTTACCGCTGCTGCGAAACCCAGACTCGTCAAAACTATCAAAACGCAAAAACCCAACGAGCGTAACCTACTATCGCGATATGGGTTACCTGCCTGAAGCCGTGGCCAACTATCTAGGCCGAATGGGCTGGTCTATGCCTGACGAGCGTGAAATTTTCTCGCTGCCTGAGATGCAGGACGCGTTTAGCTTGGAGCGCATCTCGTTGGGTGGCCCGGTGTTCGACATCGACAAACTCAATTGGCTAAACGGTGAATATCTGCGGGCGTTGTCTGAAGACGAGTTTGCCGAGCGCGCCATTGCCTGGTTTACCCAAGGCAATCGTTTGCGTGCTTTGGTGCCACTCATTCATCAGCGCACGAACCGCTTTGCCGACATAGCGCCGCAGGTTGATTATTTGGTCGGTGATCGCGCAGACCTGACAGCAGACGATTTTGATCACAAGCGGGTGGCCAGCGATCAGGCACGGCAAATCCTTGATCACGCTCTGCGTTCGTTTGACGAGTCTCGTGGTTGGGAGCGTGATGGTATTTTTGCTATATGTACAACACTCGCGGAAGGTCTGGAACTCAAGCTCAAGGACTTCCTGGGCCCGTTGTTTGTTGCTATCGGCGGCAAAGCGGTGACGCTGCCGCTGTTTGATTCCATGGCGCTGTTGGGCGCGGACGTTACGCGAATGCGACTGCGCTCGGCACTTGAAGCCCTTGGTGGTGTCTCGAAGAAAGAAACCAAACGTTTTGAGAAATCCTGGCGCGCCCTAATTGCGCGCTCAGAGGCGGAGATAGTCACGGTCGACAAAGAGGATAGTGGTTCGTGAGTCGCGCCGGGTCTTCAGCGCTGGTAACCGGGGGCGGCTCTGGCATTGGTCTGGCCTGTGCTGAAACCTTCGCTCGAGAGGGCGCTGCAGTTTTGCTGTTTGGGCGCTCTCAACAACGTTTGGATGACGGTGCGCAGCAGCTCCGAGCGGCGGTCGACGGTGCTCAGGTCTTCACCTGCGCTGGAGACGTGAGTGTCGAGGCTGACCTGGTCGACGCCGTGAACACAATCAATACCGTCGCGCCATTACGCGTGGCCGTTGCCAATGCCGGTATGGGTGGACTAGCGCCCCTAGGTGCCACAGACGTCGACAGTTTTGACCAGATCATGGCGGTTAATGCCCGTGGTGCATTGCTGACGTTTAAACACGCTGGTAATGCGATTGCTGCGAATGGCGGGGGAGCGCTCTGTGGAATTTCCAGTATCGCCGGTGTTCGCACGCATCGTTATATGAGCGCTTATGCCATGAGCAAAGCGGCGATTGATATGCTGGTGCGTAACTGCGCTGATGAATTGGGGCATAAGAACATTCGGGTCAACTCAGTCTGTCCGGGGTTGGTGGAAACGGAGCTTGCTGATGCGTTGTTGCAAACCCCAGCCATTTACCAGGACTACCTCGATTGTATGCCGCTCGCCCGGCATGGCCAGGTCAACGATATTGCCAGTGCGGTTGGTTTCCTGTGCGGTGCAACGGCTGGCTGGATCACTGGGGTTAATCTTTCGGTAGATGGCGGTCATCATCTGCGCCGAGGCCCGGCGTTGGAGCCGTTTATTGACGCCGTATATGGCAAAGACGCCCGCTAGAATTTTTTTGGATAGTTTTGAATGTCAGTCGTAACGCGCGAACCCCAACTTAAATTTGTGACAGTAAATGGCGCAACGCTTGCGTATTTTGAGTACGGCGAACCCGCACCGGATGCGCCGACGCTGCTGTTTGTGCATGCCACCGGCTTTCATGCTCGAGTGTGGGATTACCACATCGCCCGGTTCCCAAACCATCATTGCATCGCGCTCGAGCAGCGCGGCCACGGCCGCAGTGAGTCGCTGGCCGCCGAGAGCTGGTTGACCTATGGCGACGACCAGCGAGCCTTTGTGCAAGCGCTCGGTTTAAAGCGCGCCATTGGCATCAGTCACTCAATGGGCTCTTTTGGAATGATCGATGCGGCATCAGACACAGAGGCGTTTGCAAGTTTGCTGCTACTTGATCCCACCGTATCGATGCCTGAACACTACGCGCCAATGGCAAAGCTGGGGCCGGACGCTGAGTTACACCCAGCCTCGAAGCGCAGAAATTCGTTTGCGTCACCGCAAGAAATGATTGATCGGCTGCTGGGCAAAGGGGCGTTCAGTCTGTATCACCCCGATATTTTGCGCGCTTACTGTGAGCATGGTCTGGTGCAGACACCAGCCGGCGATTATCGATTGCTGTGCGATCCGAAGATCGAGGCTCAGGTTTATATGACATCCAGAGGTGCCCCTGAGATATTTGACCGCATCAAATCGGTCGATGCGCCTGTTGTGATCGTGCGCGCCAGAACACCGGTTGGTGACGCGATCGATTTCACGTCCTCACCGACCTGGCCTGGCTTGGTTAATCTGTTTCCCAATGCGGTTGAGCATTTTTGGGCGGATTGCAGTCATTTTATTCCGATGGAACGTCCGGACGCCGTTGTTGAGATGCTACAGCAGCAGATTTTGGCCTGGGACTGAGGTTGGCTATTTATTGGCTTGGTCATTTAGAGGGTTAGTTGCTATTTAACATAATATATTTACTCAATGCGTTTAGCGGTTATTTGGCGCAAGCCTTGACACCCCAACAGGGCATACCTAATATCGCGCCTCGCTTTGGGGCCATAGCTCAGCTGGGAGAGCGCCTGCGTGGCACGCAGGAGGTCGGCGGTTCGATCCCGCCTGGCTCCACCACTTTTGGCGAAGAATCCGTAACACACCTATGACACACCTATGACAGCCACCGTACCTTCTGCGGACTAGCTGTCTGAACTGGCTGTCGTCTCTCGTCACAGAATTCCTTTTCCTGCCGCCGTCAATTCAGTCCGGCTGTGCCTTCAATTCTTGTACTATTAAGCCTATTGGAGAGGGAATCACTATGAGTGCGCACGATGAAAGTCTAGGGCCCGAGGGCTACGACGTTCCGGCTGTCGAAGCCTGGGTTAAAGCCAACATTGCCGAGCTTGCACCGCCGTTCAAATGGACTCGGTTGGAGGGTGGACACTCTAATCTGACCTATCAGATCGAAGACGTGAACGGTCAGCAGGCCGTTATTAGACGACCTCCGCAGGGTGTGCTGCTGCCGAAAGCTCACGATATGAGTCGGGAGTGGTCCCTGATCTCTGCACTGGGTTCAACGGGTGTCCCCGTACCAAAGGCCTTTGGCTTTTGCGAGTCACCCGATGTCACGGGTGCCTGGTTTTATGTGATGGGTCTGATCGATGGCCACCCGTTGTACAACTCGGAAGAAACTGAGGCCTTGGTGCCAGAACACGCGCGCAAAGATCTCGCTTTTTCGTTTATCGATACGTTGGCTGCACTGCATGAGGTTGACCCTGATGAAGTGGGTCTTGGCGACCTCGGCAAGAAAGAAAACTACGTGGGTCGACAGCTAAAAACTTGGTACCGGTCCTGGACCTCATCGATTGAGGCTGCAGAGCTAGACGACCCACGCGCCCATGAGTTGCAGCGCTACTTTTTAGAGAACATGCCCGAGCAGGGACCGGCGCGCGTCGTACACGGCGATTACGGGCCCCACAACTGTCTGTTTGGTCCTGATCACAAGGTTGCGGCGGTTGTCGACTGGGAAATATCAACTCTGGGTGATCCGCTGGCGGATCTGGCCTACGCTCTCAACCCGTGGGCTGACCCCACAGACACTGAGCCTGTGCCGCCGGAATCAGCGACTGCCGCGGCGGGCTTCCCAACCCGAACAGAGCTCGCTGATCGCTATGCCCTGCGTACTGGGCGTGATCTGTCACAGCTGGATTACTACGTCGGCTTTAATCGTTGGAAAACGGCGGCCATTTTGCACGGTGTGTACGCGCGCTATGTGGAAGGTAAGAAAAGCAGTGAAGACGTTGATCTGCCTGAGATGCGCGAGCGTATCTTGCGTGCACTGACGCTGGCGGAGCAGGCCGTTAATCGGGTGGGCACTTAGGCCCGAAACGCATACAGCACGCGCCCGGTGCAACACAGGGCGCCGCTGTCATCGGTGACCTTCACTTCAATAGTTGCCAGTTGCCGGCCGCGCTTTAGCACCGTGCCTACACTCGTCACCACATCACCCTTGGTCTGGCGCAAATACGACAGCTGCAGATCAGCGGTGCCTGCGGGCTGATCGCCGTCTTTTAGGCCGGCAAAGACGGCGGCGACAGCGGTCATATCAACCAGTGTCGCCAATACGCCGCCATGCACGCTGCCGCCGATGCCGGTGGGTGTTGAAGCGGTGCGTCGCAGCTGCAATTTGCTGTGATCGGCCGAGCGTTCGACCAACTGCAGTCCCAGATACTGGTGAAAGGGCAGCTCGTTAAACTGCTCCCAGAACTCGGGCGTGATTGCTGGTGATTTTGTGGTCATGTAGTTCTTCTTTTTAAAGTCGCTATGGCTATCTATAAAGTCGCTATGGCTATCTATAAAGCCGCTATGGCATCACGATGAACGGCATAAGTGATGCCGCCGAGAATGCCCATGCCTAATACAATCAGCCATTCCTGGGGCCACAGCAATCCAGAAGGGCTAAAGGGCAGATACAAACAAAACAGCGCGGCGCCACACAGCAGTGCGATTCGTCCAAACCAAACACCGGCAGGCAACTTGAAGGGACGTTCGAGGTCGGGTTCGTTGCGGCGCAAAGCCAGAAAGGCGACAGCGACAAATAAATACGCCACGACTATGGTGAAGCTGCCCGCATCCACTAGCCACACCAAAATGGTACGTCCGGCCAGCGGCGCAAATGCGCAGGCAATGCCTATGGTTAGAACAGCAATGTGCGGCGTGCCGTATTGCGGATGCAGGCGCGCAAACGCACTTGGCAACATGCCATCCCGCGCCATTGCGAACATTAATCGAGACGCGCCCAGTACAAAGGCGTTCCAGCTGGTCAGAATGCCGCCAATGCCGCCCAGCACCAGTAGCTGCCCGGCTAATGGGGAGCCCCACAGATTGCTCGCCGCATCCGCTGTGCCCATGCTTGTTGTGCGTAGGCCCTCGGCGCTGATACCCAGCCCTACCGAGTAAGAAATCAACGCATACCAGGCAATCGCAAAGGCCACAGATACTGCGAGCAGAACACCTAGCGCGCGCGGTGGCAGGTTAATTTCTTCAGCGCTTTGGGGAATAACGTCGAACCCAACCAGCATTGCGGGAACGATGATAATGACCGCGGTTATACCGGCAATGCCGTTCGTGAAAGCGGGAGCTGCCTCTACGTGACTACCATTGGTGGCCGCCCCGGTCATTAACAGAACGCCGCAGAGCACGATGATAGCCGTTGCCACACTTTGGACAATGGCAGCGGTGCGAATGCCCATATAATTAGCCCAGGTGACCAGTAGCGAGCCGACAACACCAACCAAGACAAAACCCGCGTCAACTGGCGAGCCTTCAACTTGCCACAAGGTTTTAAAGCGAATCTGCGGCAACAGGTATTCCACACCAGTGGGTAGCGCCACCGCCTCGAATACGCAGACCGTGGCATAGGCCATGAGCAGCGCCCAACTGCACCAGAACGATGCGTGTGGGCCCAGCGCGCGCAGTACATACACGTGTTCGCCGCCAGCTTGTGGCATGGCAGATGCAAGCTCGGCATACAGCAAGCCAATAAACAAAATGGCCAACCCGCCGATCAGAAAGGCGAGTGGAGCGCCGATGGAGCCTGCATCAGCGACCCAGTTAGCCGACAGCAACACCCAAGACCAGCCGATCATTGCACCAAACGACAACGCAATAACTTGCGGCGCATTGAGTACTTTTTTCAGACCTTCGGGGTTTCTCGATGCATTAGCTTCCGCTTGCGAATCAGACAATGCGCGACCCTGTCTTGCCCCAGTAGGCATCTTTTAGCAGACGCTTGTAGAGTTTGCCGGTTGGCAGACGCGGCAGCTCATCGAGAAAGTCGATGCTCTTTGGGCATTTATAATGCGCGATGTGTTCTCGAGCGTAGGCCATTAGCTCGGCAGCAAGCTCCTCGTTTGGGCTAACCCCCGCTGGCACTTGCACTACGGCCTTAACGGCCTCGCCCATCTGCTCATCCGGCACACCCACCACGGCAACATCAGCCACCTTGTCGTGCATGATCATCGCGTCTTCAATTTCTTGGGGATAAATATTTACGCCGCCAGAAATGATCATGAAGGTGGCTCTGTCGGTCAGAAACAGAAAACCGTTGTCATTCAAATAGCCCACATCACCAAGCGCGCTCCAATTCGGATGTGCAGGGTGCTGTGCATCTTTCGTTTTACCCGCGTCGTTGTGGTAGCTGAAGGACAATTCAGGCATTTCAAAATAGACCATTCCGGGCTCGTTGGCAGGCAACTCGGTGCCGTCTTCAGCGCAGATATGAATGATGCCCATAACGGCTTTACCCACCGTCCCCGGATTCGCGAGCCACTCTTCGGGGCCAACGTGGGTGAGGCCGTTTAGTTCTGTGCCGGCGTAGTATTCGTTCAGAATGGGGCCCCACCAATCGAACATCTGCTGTTTGATGCCGGCTGGACAGGGTGCTGCGGCATGCACAGCAACCTTGTGACTCGACAGGTCAAAGCCATCGCGATCTGTGGCGGGTAGTTTGAGCATGCGGGTAAACATGGTTGGTACCCATTGGCTATGGGTAACGCGGTAATCCTGAATCGCCTGCAGCGCACCGACTTCATTAAATTTCGGCATCATAACGACCGTGCCGCCTAATGCCTGTGCGGCGACACAAAACCCGATAGGGGCCGAGTGGTACAGCGGCGCAGGAGACAGATAAATGGTTTCTTCGCCAAAGTCCCAGAGGCTTTTCTGCAGCGCACCAACGGGCCCAGATTCTTCATGCACCTTTAGACCGCTCAGCGGCCGCTTGATACCTTTGGGGCGACCCGTTGTGCCAGAGCTGTAAAGCATAGTGGCTCCCGCGGGTTCGTCAGCGAGATTGGTGGTTGGCGCATCGGCGATGGCGGTCTCATAGGCTTCAAAACCATCGATCTTGCCGTCTACCATTAGCCAATGATCACAGCTGGGTGCCAGTTCGGGTAGTCGTTGCGCGGTCTCGGCCAGATGCTGTGAAGCGACCACCAGCTTGGCTTCGCAGTCGGTGATGATGTAGCCGGCTTCTTCGTCGGTGAGGTAACGGTTCACCGTGGTTATGTACAAGCCCGAACGGAGTGCTGCCCACACAACCTCAAAATAGCGCAGGTTGTTCTCCATGAAGATCGCCATGTGGTCGCCGGGGCGTAATCCACGGCTCCACATTAACTGGGCGAGCTGGTTCGATCGCCCGTTAAGTTCTCCATGTGTAATCGTCTCGCCGGAAACGGCGTGAATCACCGCCGCCTTATTCGGGCATTCAATTCCCCACTTTCCTGGATACATAGATTGTCCTCCGCCGTGTTGTTCTAGTTTTCCCCTAAGGCAAAGAGCTTACATCAGACTCAGGTCTCGTCGTCGCAGTCGAACGAGGGAGAGGTGACGAGATCTTCGAGTACAGCCTGTGCGGTCAGGCTATCGAGGGAGGCGTCATCGTTAGCCAGTAAGGTAAATATTTGCCGGCCGTTTAAGATCGAACTTTCGGTATACAACTCGTTGTATTGCTCGGTTTGAGCACTGGGCACCTGGCAATCCAGCGCGCCGTGATACATCAGTACCAGAGGGTCTTCGGTTCCCAACGACTGAGCAGGGCCAGCCAATCTCACCGCTTCCGCGTCACAGGTTGATAGAGCGTCTTCGCCCGACTCTGGTGTTGTGCAGTCAAAGAGATTTCGAATCTCTGTCGCGTTCAGTCTGGGCGTAAATTCCGAATCCTGGCACAGAGTTTCAAGCTCTGAGTTGTCTGTCGGTAGCGTTTCCAGGTCAAACGCGCCGCCTAGCGTGATCAGCAGATTGATCGTATCCGGTTGATCGATATCTGTGGCGGGCTCGAAATCCATGACGCCATTGGTGGTGGCCGTGAGTGCGGCAAGGTGAGCGCCGGCCTGATCGCCACCGATATAAATCTGGTTGGTATCAATGCGATATTCATTGGTTGCGTTTTGTGCGCGTAGAAATCGCAGAGCGGCTTTTACGTCTTGAATCTGTGCAGGCCAACCCGCTTCATTCGAGCTGCGATAACTGACGGTAGCAAAGTGGGCGCCCAGACGCGTTGCGATGTCCTGGGCTTTTTGGGGAGCATCTGTAACTCCAATGTTTGTTGCCCAACTGTCTCCGGTGATCCACACCAACACGGGTCGATTAACGGTTGCTGACGCCGCTGCTGAGTCAAAGAAACGCAAAACCTGGGTGCCAAGGCCGTCAGCGACATAGGCTTCAGCAGCGCGTGCGCTCAGCCCAGAGGCGGGATAACAGCTCAGGTCGGCGGTTGGGTCGATAACCACCTCTGCGTCGTCGTCATCGTCATCGTCACGGGCATCGCACAGGCCAAAACACCCTCTGTTGTCACCGCAGCCCGTCAACATCACCACAAGGGCGCCGCACAGTAGGGTGCGGCTGCGAAACAGGGCACCGCAAAAAAAGGCCACAGAGTTAATCATCAATACGCGTTCCTTTTACAAACGAGTGGCAAACAGCGACTCTACGCGATGCAAATAGTAGCCCAATCCGGGCGGGGTGCCTAAATGAGTGAGCAAAACGATCTAACCAGCGACGTGCTGTACGAAGAGCGCGACGGCATCGCCATTATCGCCATTAATCGACCGCACAAGAAGAACACCCTCACCGAGAGTGTGGTGGAAGGTATTGCGGAGAGCGTCGATAAGGCCCGTCGCTCGCCAGCGGTTGCGGCCATTGTGTTGCGCGGCGTGGGTGACACACTCACGGCTGGCTATGACCTGACCGATAGGGGCCGTTGGGACATGCCTTACGGCGCTACCACGCCGTCGAGTCGCGAGGGCGCTTGGGACCCCGTCCGAGACCAGCAGTTTATGGGCAACAACGTACGTCGCTTTATGAGCATTTGGGAATGCCCAAAACCAGTGCTGGGTGAGATTAAGGGCTGGGCGATTGGCGGGGCAACCGACCTCATCCTGTGTTGCGATCTGCTGTACATGGCTGAGTCGGCGCACATCGGCTACGCACCCAGTCGAATCTACGGCACGCCGACCACAATGATGTGGGTATATCGATTGGGGCTAGAGCACGCCAAACAGTTCTTGTTAACGGGGCGGGCCATCGACTCGGCCACTGCCTCGCGCATAGGCTTGGTCTCGCACGTATTACCTGACGATGAGTTAGCGGGCGCTATCGAAGCTGAGGCCATGCGGTTTAAGCACATTCCGGCCAACCAACTCGCACTTAACAAGCTGCTGATCAATCAGGCGTTTGAAAACATGGGCCTGCGTACCACGCAGATGCTCGGCACGCTGTTTGACGGTATGACCCGACACACCGAGGAGGCGTATCGCTGGGCTGAGAGTTTTGCAGACAAGGGCTTTCGAGAGGTGATTCGCGAGCGCGACGCGCCCTGGCAAGACTATGGCGAAGCCGACGATCCTACGCCTAAAGACTAGGCCCGGAATTGGCTTAGCCGCCCGTTAAAAAGACGGGCGATGCGGCAACAGCCATTCCACCCAGCGCACAAACCAGGCGGGCGAACGTGCCTAAGCGTCGTTCTAACAAAGGTAAAAAACCCTGCATACCGCCGACCAGCAAAAACAAACCTGCAATCGCTGCGGCAATGGCGATTAGAACGCTTGTGGTCGTGCCTTCCAGAATTAAGGCGGGGTGAACAACAAACAGAAAGGGTAATAAATAGATGGCGCCGCCCAGTTTCATGGCCGCAATGCCGGTGGCGATTGGCCGGGCGTTGGCAATGGAGGCTGCGGCAAACGCACCCAGAGCGACAGGCGGTGTTATAAACGACAGCATGGCCCAATACAGAATAAACAGGTGCACCGCCATCGGGCTTAACCCGGCTTGCACCAACGCTGGCGCGAGAACTATCGCCAGAAATATGTAGGCTGCGGTGACGGTCATGCCAATACCCAGCATAAAGCTTGCGGCGGCGCCCATCAGCAACAGCAGCGCAACGCTATCCCCGGCCAGATACAGTAGATCATTGACCAGCGTGCCCGAAAGTCCGGTTACAGATAGCGCTCCGACAATCAGGCCCACACCGGCAAGCACGGCAAAAAGCTCGCCCAGCAGTTTACCGACGGCGGCTAAAAAATCGACAACGTCGCTCAAGTGCCAGCGATGGTCTGGTGAAAATTGATTCAGAACCACCAGGGCTGCGGTTGCGTAGTAGGGCGCAAACGCTTCGCGTTGCAATACCAGTAACAAAAACACCAGCAGGGCAAAGGCGCCCAAATAAAACCAGCCCGCTCGCAATGTTGCGCCAACGCGAGGCAGCGTTTCTTTGGGCTGGCCGGCAAGGTTGTCTCTGCCCGCCTCAGCATCCAATTGCAGAAACAGGGCGCCAAAATACAGCAGCGCCGGTATCGCCGCCGCCAGTGCCACCTGGTAATAGGGCACATCGAGGAAGGTGGCCATCACAAAGGCGGTAGAGCCCATAATTGGCGGCAGTAGTACACCGCCTGTGCTGGCGCAGGCTTCGACCGCGGCAGCACGTTCGGCAGACATGCCAGAACTGCGCATGGCGGGGATAGTCATCTGCCCTGTTGTTAAAACGTTAGTGACGACGCTGCCGCTCATCGATCCCATAAAGCCGCTGGCCACAATCGATACCTTGGCCGGGCCGCCTCGAACATGGCCTAGCAAACTAAACGCCAGGTCCAGGAAAAACCGTCCGCCACCGGTGCGTTGCAGGGCGACACCAAATACTAGAAAGCCAATAACCAGTTCGGCAAAGGCACGAAACGGCAAGCCGAAAATGCTCTCTATGCTGAGTGCGTGATAGGCCGCGGTTTCAGAAAGGCTTGAGGCAAGACCAGCAAACGGGCCGGGCAAATGCTCAGCGAACACGGGCATGAACGAAAAGGCACCCGCAATCAACGCCAACGCAAAACCACCTGCGCGACGTACAGCTTCGAGCAACAATACCCAAAGCCCAACCGAGGCCCAGGTAGCGTACTGCGGTGCACCAAACTCCCAGCCTTCGTCAACAATGGCGTAGGCCTGAGTGAACAGATAGCCGCAGACCAGCGCAGCAGCCAATGCCAACACGACATCGAGCACAGCGTGGGTTCGATAGTTAAGAAAGGTTAGGGGCAGCAGCAACGCGGACAGCGCAAAATAGAAATGGGTCTCCAGGGAGATCGCGAACGAGAGCCACTGTTCGCCACCAAACAAACGCAGAGTGTCCATGGCCAAAACCACAGCCATAAAACCGACAATCGCCGTGACGGCCCTCAATACCGAGTTACTCTCCCAAGCGTCAGTCATTATTCGCGCCAGACCGGATCCATACCGGCAGCGTCAAGCGCTGTGGCGCGTGCGGTCATCCAACCGGCGCTGAAGGCGTCTTTAGCGGCAGGGGCGTTGCCGGGTGCCGTTTGCTTATACGTTTTCCAGGTGGCGAGCAGCAGTTGTTGCCGGGCAATCAGCGCATCATTGTGGCTATCCAGTTCGTCGCTCCACACCCCAGCGGCCCGCAAATAGCGAATACTGCCATCGTGAAACGGCACTACCCAGTTGAGTATCTGGCGTTCTAAGGCCCAGCCGATGGCGCCGGGATCAGCGTCTTTGAAGTCGTCGTAGTGCTGGTGCACCACGGCGGCTACCGCGTACACCAGATCGCTGTCTGCACTGTCTAGTGTGATCAACAGTGGGTATGGATAAGTGCCACCTTCGTGGGGGTTGGCCTCGCTGATACCTGCGCCTCGCGTTGCGATGTGCGGTGTAATCAGCGGTAACTTTGCCTGAACGCGCTGCCAGCAGGCTTTGTCAGCGTGTGGCACGGTGGGCCAGAATATGCCTCTTGGTGAAGCCTCTAGTTTGCGTGTTGTGCCTGAAACCGTGGTGGCATAAGCCGCATCGATCTGGCCGTTAACAATGCCGTTCCACATCGCGCCATAGCCCGGGAACTCGACCTTGATCACATCGTCCCATCCCAGGTCGGCGCAGGCGAGGTAGGCCTCGGTGGTTACATTGAGTGCCGGTGCACCGCGCACATAGGGCACCCGTTTGCCGCGCAGGCCTGCCAGTGTTGTGATGCCGGTATCTGCCGCAACGGCCAGCGCCTGATTGCTATCACCACTGCTCATAAACACCAGGCGCAACGGCAGTGGTCCCCACTTCGGTGAGGCAAACTGCTGCACGCCTTCCTGAGCAAAATAGGTCGCGGAGCCGTTGGCAGAGAACTGCACTCGTTTCTTCATCAAGGGCAGCAGACGGGAGACGTCGTTCTTGCCCGGTACGACACGCAACGTGGTGCCATAGCTGTTCTTAAGCACCTTGCCGATGGCAACCGCCTGGTTGTAGCCCGTAGACCCCAGGTTGTAGGCGCTCCATGCCATCGCTTTAGGCAGGTCGTCTTTAGGCACTGCCGGGTATTGGCTGGGTGGGGTTGCCTGGTCCGCTGCCATAACCGGGGTACTCATCGTGCCCAAGGCGGGTAGGAGGAAGGCGATAAAAAACAATAGCTTAAGGCGCATAGTAAAGAAAATACTCAACTGATAGCGGCTGATAAACCTGACGGGAGCGGAGGCAAGCCGAGAGCTTGCCCAAAACAGACAGGGACAATACGGGTCGGGCGTTTTGTGGTGGGCTCATCCCGTTGGGATATTATACGCTGCAATACCCGCAATCTCCGGCCTAAAGCTCAGCCAAACTCAGTTGGCTCCTCATCTGACCAACTGCCGTATTGTTCTTCCAGACCGGGTTGTGACTCGTAGTCGGGGCCAGCCATCTCGGCTGCATCGCCGCCGCCCAAAGTCAGAAGAAATGCGGCGCCGTAACGATCGAGCTTGGTTTGGCCAACACCGTTCAAACCCAACATCTCATTGGCGGTTGCCGGGCGCAGCTGGGCCATTTCGCGCAGCGTTGCGTCGTGAAAAATCACATAGGGCGGCACGCTCTGTTCATCAGCCAGGCGTTTGCGTGTCGCTCTCAGCTCTTCAAACACCATGGTATCGAGTTCTGACAGCTCGATCGCGGGTTCAGATCGCGCGCGGTTCGAGCGAGATTTACTGCTGCTGCTCCCTTTGCTGGTTGCGTCGACGCGCAGCTGCAACGGCACATCGCCGCGCAGCAGCGGTCGAGCGTGTTCTGACAAACGCAGTCCACCGTGACGAGCTGCATCTGCGTAGAGGTAGCCCTGAGCAATTAACTGCCGAACCACCGAGCGCCATTGCGCTTCACTGAGATCACCGCCAATACCAAAGGTCGGCAAGGTGTCGTGCTGCAATTGCTGTACGCGCTCTTTGTCTGCGCCCCGTAGCACATCGATCACATGTCCGGCGCCAAATCGCTGACCCGTTCGCACCACGCAAGACATGAACTTTTGCGCAGACTCTAGCGCGTCCCATGTTTTGGGTGGGGTGTCGCACACATCGCAGCCGCTACAGGGGGTTTGCAGTGTGTCACCAAAATAGTTGAGTAATGCCGCACGCCGACAGGCGGTCACTTCGCACCAACCCAGTAGGGCGTTGAGTTTTTCGTTTTCTATGCGCTTGTGCGCCTCGTCAGCCTGAGACTCCGAGAGCATCTGCGACATGCGCACCACGTCTTGCAAGCCATACACCATCCACGCCTGGGCCGGGGCGCCATCACGACCGGCGCGGCCGGTTTCCTGATAGTAGGCCTCAATGCTCTTAGGCAGGTCCATGTGGGCCACAAAGCGCACGTCTGGTTTGTCTATGCCCATACCAAACGCGATGGTGGCCACGACGATGACACCGTCTTCACGCAAAAACCGCTCTTGATGACGAGCGCGAACGGCAGCATCGAGCCCGGCATGATAGGGCAGCGCGTCGTAACCGTTGTCGGCAAGCAGGGTTGCCGTTGCGTCGACTGCGCGGCGCGACAGGCAGTACACAATGCCGGCCTCGTCCTTTCGCTGCTGTAAAAATTCCAGCAGCTGTTTCTTGGGACTGTCTTTCAGCGCCACGCGGTAGTGAATGTTTGAGCGGTCAAAGCCATCGATGAAAATATCGGGCGACTGCAGTTGCAGGTTATGCGCAATGTCATCTCTGGTTCGTTCGTCAGCGGTGGCGGTTAGCGCAATACGTGGCACGTTCGGAAAATGCTGCTTCAGTAAATGCAGTTCGAGGTAGTCACGGCGAAAGTCGTGTCCCCAAGACGATACACAGTGAGCTTCGTCGACAGCGATAAGCGCAACCTTGATTTGGCGCAATACCTCTAAGGTTTGCTCTTTCAGCAATCGCTCTGGCGCAACGTACAGCAGGTCGAGTTCGCCGTTGCGAACGGCATTGATCACGTCCATTTGTACCGAGAACTCCTGTGTTGAGTTCAAGTAAGCGGCCCGCACGCCCAGCTGGTTCAGCGAGGACACCTGATCAGCCATTAAGGCAATTAATGGCGAGACCACAATGCCCAGGCCATCCATACACAGACTGGGTACCTGGTAGCACAGCGACTTACCGCCGCCGGTGGGCATGATGACCAGCGCATCGCGACCTGCCATAACGGCCTCGATAATGGCGGCCTGCTGGGAGCGGAATTCACCGTAGCCAAAGAGGGTTTCGAGCACATCCTGAGGCTTTCGGACTATCGAGATTGGCAGACTGGGAGTCATGGGCGCTATGGCACGTTCTGAAGGGGGCTCCAGTATAAAGCAGGCCACCAGTTCTGGTGATTTGGTGTTGTCCCTGACTTACGGCAGACTTAGGCCATTCACAACCCGTCCCGTCATGCCGCAGGAGCGCAACCATGATTGCTACACCGAATACTTCAACCGCGTTGAAACCGACCCAAATCACGCTGGGACTTGTTATTGGCCTATCACTCGTCTTCTCGACGGGTATTGGTTTCAACAAAATAAAGCGCGGTCAGGGGGGGACTGAGGTGTCCGGTTCTGCCGGCCCTAACGGCGCCAGTGGCGCGCCAGGCGACCTGGTGACCTGTCCTAAGCCAATCGGCACCGCGGCCTTAATCGAGCCCAGCAGAACCTACTATCACCACTACGGTCTCTCAAGCCCAGTGGCTTTGGTCAAACTGATGATGGCACAGAGTAACTGCTTTCGTATTGTTGACCGCGGCGCTGGCAGTAAAGCCATGGAACGGGAACGGGCGATTGCCGCCAAAGGCGAGTTCCAGAAAGGCGCTAACATGGGTAAAGGGCAGATGGTTGCTGCTGACTATGTGATCACGCCCCAGATTGTGCATAAAGACAGTAACGCTGGCGGCGCCAGCGGTGGCCTGGCCGGGCTGCTGCCGGGTCGCGCGGGTGCCCTTGCGGGTCGACTCAAGGGCAAACGTCTAGAATCCCAAGTGATGTTGTCACTCACCGACGTTCGCACGGGCGTGCAAGAAGTGATGGCGGAAGGCAGCGCGAAAAAAACAGATCTTGATTTGCGGGCGATTGGTTGGATCGCAGGTATTCCGGCCGTTGGCGGTGGTGGCGCTTGGGAAAAAACCGATATCGGCAAAGTGACTGCATCTGCATTTATGGATGCACACAATAAGATGGTGTCGCAACTGGGCGGCTTGGACGATGCCAATGTCGATAATGCGGGTTGGGTGGTTGCGGCTGCCGTGAACTTCCGCACTGGCCCCTCAACCACAGCTCCGGTGCTGACCAAGCTGGTTAAGGGCACCAATGTTACGGCCACTGGATCGACTCGAGGTGATTGGTGGGAAATTGAGGCATTCGGCAATACCGGTTGGATCCACTCAGACTACCTCACACGCTAGAACCTAACCGCGAAACCACTCCTCTTCCTGGCGCGGCATTAGCTCGCCGCGCAAATGATCAGCGATTTTTTCTGCCAGCATTATGGTCGGTGCATTCAGATTGCCGTTGGTCAGATGCGGGAATATTGACGCATCAGCGACCCACAGGTCATCGATGCCACGTAGCCTACCTTGTGGGTCAACCACTGCCGCGTCGTCGCTACCCATGCGGCAAGTACCGCAAGGATGATAGGCACTTTCGGCGTGCGCTCGCACAAAGGCGTCGAGTGCGCTGTCGCTGTCTGCGTCGGCGCCCGGGCTGATCTCGCCGTTGCTAAATTCAGATAGAGCGGGCGCCTTAAATATCTCTCGCACATGACGAATGGCGGCGCGGAACACGCCCCAGTCAGCGTCATCACTCATATAATTAAAACGCAACTCGGGTGCGTCTGATGAATCTGCAGTGCGCAGTCGCACGGTACCTTTTGATTCCGAAGACATTGGTCCTACGTGGGCTTGAAAGCCGTGCCCCTCGGTTGCCAATTCGCCGGCGTAGGTCATTGCCGCTGGCAAAAAGTGGAACTGTATATCGGGCCACGGAGCGTTGGGCTCATGACGAATGAAACCACCGGTTTCAAAATGGTTCGTTGCTCCGAGTCCGTCTCGCCGGAGCAACCAGCGCGCACCAATTAAGCCTTTGCCCACTAAGCCCAATTGGGTATTCAGGGTGACGGGCGCTTTGCAGCGTTGCTGCACATACACTTCCAAGTGGTCGCGCAGATTGCCCCCAACGTCGGGGCTGTCGAGTTGCACACCGATGCTAGTGGCGCGCAGATGATCTGCCGGGCCAATGCCTGAACACATAAGAAGTTGGGGGGAACCGATGGCACCCGCCGACAGCACCGTTGTGCCGGCGCTGACCTTCACCGCGTTGCGACCCATCGCGAGTTCAACGCCTTGACACTTGCCGTTGACAATTTGCAGGCGTTTGACCTGGGCGTTGGTTAGTACACGCAGATTCTTCCGGTCACGTACCGGCGCCAAATAAGCGGTGTTGGTTGAACAACGCTGGCCCTTATCAACTGTCATTGGCAGGGTGCCGAAGCCGTCCTGGCGATAACCATTTAGATCTTTCGAGCGACCGTGGCCGGCTTCTTCACATGCGGATAAAAACGCCTCGTGTAACGGATTGGTCAGGTTGCCAGCTGTTGTAACCAGCGGGCCGCTGTCACCGCGGTAAGCGGTATCGCGTTGCGCATCGCGCGCTGATTCGGCTCGACGAAAATACGGCAGTACGTCAGCGTAGCTCCAGCCGTATGCGCCCAATGCTTCCCAGCGCTCAAAGTCTTCAGCGTGGCCACGAACGTAAACCATGCCGTTAATAGACGATGAGCCGCCTAGAACTCGTCCTCGCGGACAATGAATACGACGGCGGTTCAGCTGTGCTTCGGGTTCGCTCTCGAAGCGCCAGTCATACGCGGCCTGACCCATCGGCAAATAAAACGCGCTGGGCATCCGCGACGGAATACCAAAGTCGAACCAGCGCCGAGGTGGCCCGCCAGCCTCGACTAGCAACACGTTTACCGTCGGATCTTCGCTGAGGCGATTGGCCAATACACAGCCGGCCGAGCCCGCTCCAACGACGACGTAATCCCAGGTGGTCATTGTGCGGTCTCCAAGACTATAACCGCTTCGATAATCAACAATCGACTAACGCGGGCCTTGGCCATCATCAAGTTCGATCACAACGCCGGTTACCGCTTCAGAAGCTGGTGATACCAGGTACAGCAGCGTACTGTCCATGAGGGCGGGGTCGCAAATACGTTTGCGCGGAAAATGCGCGGCGAGGTCGCCGATACGTTCGACCATGCCGTCCATCATCTCTGAATGAAAGGCACCGGGCGCGATGGCATTGACGTTGATGTGATAGCGCGACCACTCAACGGCCAGCGCTTCGGTCATACGGGCTATGCCAGCCTTGGTTGTTGAATACAGCGCGGCACCATTGCCCGAGTAATGGCGATAGGCAATGGACGAAAGGTTCACCATGCGTCCAGGGCGCTTTAACTCAATCAACCGACGCGCGACTTCGCACGACAGTACGTAGGGGCCTCGCAGGTTGGTATCAATGACGTTATCAATCAATTCTAACGACATTTTGTGGGCGCGCTGAGCGTCGGGAATGCCCGCGTTGTTCACTAATATGGTGACTGGCCCCAGTTGTTCTTCGACAATGGCAACCGAGTCTTTTACGGCCTGGGAGTCCGTCATATCGAGCTGTACGACCGCAACCTCAGCTCCTCTAGCGCGCAGTTGTGCTGCGTGTTCTTCCAACCGTTCAGCCCGGCGCCCGGAAATCGCAACCTTTGCACCACACGCCGCCAATACGTCTGCGAAGCGCCTGCCAAGGCCAGACGTTGTGCCGGTAACAAAGGCGACCTGTCCCGTCAGGTCGATTGAGAAATTGGGTGTTGGGTAAGTGACGGTTGCGGTGGCGGGGGCAGAGGAATCGGTCATGACTGTGTTCACTGGGTAATCTGGGCAAAACGATTAGGCCGGTTCGGTGAAAGCGAGTCAATAAACCCCGCTAAAAACCCGGCTATGAACCCACCAAGAACTGCGAAATTGACCCTTCTCGTAAAGGTCGATAGCGTTACAGGCTGGAAAGAGAGAGAAAGCCGCGCTATGAGTGAACTAGCCGAATTTCGCAGCGAAGTGTCTGCCTGGTTGAGCGAGAACCGTCCTGCAGAGCCCGATTTTTTACTGCCTGAAACCTTTATGGAGGTGGGCACCGACTCGCAATTCCACTACCTGCGCGACTGGCAGCAACAGGTTTACGAGGCAGGCTATCTGGGCATGTCTTGGCCCAGAGAGTACGGCGGGGGTGGCAAGCCCCAGGCGCTGCAAGATATTGTCACGGCCGAGATGGCGCGACTGAATACGCCCTTTATGATGAACACCATTGGCCTGAATTGGGCGGGGCCGTTGATTTTGAGTCGCGGTAGCGAGGACGAAAAGCAGCGTTACATTCAGGCTATTCTGTCCGCGTCAGAAATCTGGTGCCAGGGCTTTTCAGAGCCCGACCATGGGTCTGACCTTGGCAGCGTGCAAACCCGAGCTGTCCGTGATGGCGATGATTATATTGTCAACGGCAGCAAGATTTGGACGAGCCTTGGGCAGCACGCCAAGCACATGATTTTGCTGGCGCGTACCGACCCTGACGCGAGTAACAAATACGCCGGACTCAGTTTTTTCCTTGCGCCCATGGAGTCGCCGGGAATTGAGGTTCAGCCCATTCGCAAGCTGACGGGCGAATTTGGCTTCAACCAAACGTTTTTTAACGACGCGCGTATTCCAGCGACATGCCGTATGGGTGCCGAAGGCGAGGGCTGGCAGGTAGCCATGTCAACGCTGACGTTCGAACGCGGCGTGTCTGGCGGTCAGGCTGGTGGTACCAGCATGATTGCGATGAAGGTGGCAGACGTGGTCGAACTTGCCCGGCGAGCCAAACGCCACGGCAAGCCCGCTATTGAAGACCCCTGGGTACGCGATCAGTTGGTGCGTTTTTTGAGCGAAGAGCAGGGTGACAGACTGGCCACCGCACGCGCCAAGCATCCGGCGCTGGTCGTTGACCGACCGGGCGCGCTGGCACTGTCTGGGAAGCTGCGCCACACCGAACATCGGCGGCGCCTGTGTCAGTTTGCAATCGCCCTGCAGGGCGCGAACGGCGCGCGCTATATGGGGGACGCCCAGGCGATAGAAGGTGGCAAGTGGCAACGGTCTTACTTCAACGCCTTCTCGGCCACGATCGGCGGCGGCACTTCTCAGGTGCAGGCCAATATTATTGGCGAACGCGTGCTCGGTTTACCCAAGCACTAGTCCACACTCACCTGAGGAGAAACGTCCCATGAGTGCAGAACTCAAAAACACCATGAGCTTTAGCGAAGAGCAGTCGATGCTGCTCGATACGGCGGTCGAATTTTGTAAGGCCGCGTCACCGATTGCTGAAGTACGAGACCTAGTGCTAACTGATAGCGGCGTTCGGGCCGATGTTTGGCAGCAGATCGTCGATCTTGGGTGGACGGGGGTTGCGGTTCCCGAAGACTTTGGTGGTAGTGATCTGGGGTTAGCGGCCGTGGTGCCCTTAGCGGAGTCAATGGGACGGCACCTG
Organism: Pseudomonadales bacterium; assembly: GCA_023300545.1. GTDB lineage: Bacteria > Pseudomonadota > Gammaproteobacteria > Pseudomonadales > Azotimanducaceae > JALZVT01. Next base: position 32,760 of record JALZVT010000107.1, on the reverse strand, counting down.
TTTGGTGGGCCCTTTGTGGCTACCCAGTTAGCGACCCAAACTCTGGTTGCAGGGGCTAACGCCGAGCAACAGGCGCACTGGCTGCCAAAGATAGTGGCAGGCAGCGCCGCAACGATCGCCTTTGCGGAAAACGATGGCAGCTGGGACTTGCAGGCCATCTCGACAACGCTTACCGCGGGTGTGCTCAGCGGTTCAAAAACATTGGTACTTGATGCCCAAATCGCTGAGTTGATTGCGATTTCTGTGCGGGTTGACGGGCAGGTTGCTATTGCACTGCTACCAAGCGCTGCTATTCCAACCACTCAGATCAGTCGTGACGTTGTGCTCGACGAAACTCGGCGTAGCTACAGCGTTGTCTTGGATGGCGTTCGGGTCGAGCCCGATCAGCTCATCACCGGTGCGGCGGCCGCTGCGGCCCTGCAGGCCACCGAACAGGCTGCCTGGTTATTGCATGCGGCAGACGCCTGCGGGGGCATTCATGCAACTATCGATCTGGTGGTTGAATATCTGAACACACGCACTCAGTTTGGTCGCAAGATCGGTAGCTATCAGGCACTGAAGCATCCCACGGTCGACATGCTGATGGGGTTAGAGCGCGCGCGCTCCCACGTCTACCACGCGGCGTCGCTGCTGAGCGCACAAGACGATGCCGAAGTGGCGCTGCGTATGGCTAAGGCCGAGAGTGATGACGCCTACAATTTTGCGGCTGATCGCGCTATACAGTTCCACGGCGGGTTTGGGTTTACCTATGAGTGTGATGCCCAGCTGTATCTGCGGCGGGCGCTCTGGCTGCAGTACCAGTTTGGCGATTCGCCTTATCACTGGGCAGCTTTGCAGCCACTTTTACTCGGGAACTGACCCAAATTTCACGACAGAGTTGGGCTGAGCTCAATTTAGACGTAAACTTGCGTTTCAGACCATGAAATTAGGCAGATATGCAGCTCTTTTTGAAACTTGCGGCCCTCAACCTTTGCGCGTTTACACTGTTAAGCGCCTGTAGCGAGGACGTGCCGCAGGCCGTTGTTGCGGCAACAGACGCCCCGCTAAAGGCCAGTGTTGTCGACTCCAAAGCGCAAAAGAGTGCCACCGTAGGCAGCATGGGCGGCAGCATTCGACTGGATGATCGAACCGGTGCGATCTATAGCATCGAGTTGCGTGACGGTGCCGCCTTTTTGCAAGGTGCTGCTCTGCTGCGAGGCGCGCAACGCGGTTGGTACGATAGCAACATTGATGCGTCGCCAAAGACGATGAAGAACCCGGGGATTGGCGCAAGCCTAGGCCAGCACCTGGTGGTCGTCACGCCGAAGGCCGATGCCCTGTGGGTGGATGACGCTGTGAGAGTATCACTGATCGACGGCAACATTGCCCTGTTTGAAGGCGCTGGTGAGCAGTTAAGCCAAGTCGGTAGCCTGGCAATAGACAGCTACCTTGGACCTGCACCTATAGAAGACCCCAAGCAACGCAAAGCCCTAGTTCAGGGCCGACTCGCGGAGTTGTTAAAAAACGCCGCCGCCAGCAACAGCGTGTGGAGTAACTAGAACCGGCTTATAACCGCCTGGCGCCTAGTTAACCGACGCGTCCTTGCCTTCCCAGAACGGAGCGCGCAACTCGCGCTTTAAGACCTTACCCGGGCCCGATTTGGGTAGCGGCTCTGTTTGCACATCAATGCCCTTTGGCACTTTATAGCCGGCGATATGTTCTTTGCAGAAGCCGATGAGCTCATCGACGTTCAGGGCATTAGCGCCTTCTCGTGGTACTACGGTTGCCCATACGGCTTCGCCCCACTTTTCGTCGGGTACACCAAAGGCGGCCGCTTCCAGTACGCCCGGGTGTTGATACAGCACTTCCTCAACCTCGGTGCAGTACACGTTTTCACCGCCGGAGACGATCATGTCTTTGCTGCGATCAACCAAAAACACAAAGCCTTCATCGTCCAGGTAACCTAGATCACCTGTCCAATAGCCTTCGGGGGTGAGCACGGCTTTAGTTTGTTCTTCTTTGTGCCAGTAGCCCTGCATGATATTTGGACCGCTAACCACAACCTCGCCAATTTCCCCATTGGCCAACGCGTTACCCTGTGGATCACGCACAGTGACTTCACAGCCGATGATGGGGCGTCCGCAGGATCGTGCGCGAGGCTTATCCAGCAGCTGTTCTTCATTGGGTAACACTGTGCATAGGGGGGCGGTCTCTGTAGAGCCGTACACCTCCATCATTTGTGCGGCGGGGAAGGCTGTGCTGGTACGACGCACCACCTCAGTGGCAATTGGTGAGCCGCCGTGGGCGATCAAGCGCATGCTGGCACAGTCTCTGGGGTGGGCGTGCTGGGTTTCTGCCATCGCAGACAACATGGTCGGCACACCGAGGGTCATCGTCGCTCGGTGTTCTTGAATCAGATCAAGCGCGACATCCGGTGCGAAGCTGCCCAGGGTTACTTGGCAGCCGAGCGTCCAGATGCTGGCGAGAACACCGTTTGAACCGGCGGCATGAAACAGCGGGGCCACGATCAGAAACACATCGTCCGGCGTTTGTGGCGCCGCAAGCATCCAATGTTGAGTGTTGGCCAGCAGATTGCGATGACTAAGCATCACGCCTTTTGATTTGCCGGTGGTGCCGCCGGTGTAAAACAGCCCGGCTAAATCGTTTTCGTGCAGCGCTTGGCCGAGTGCGACGGGGCTCGCTTGTGCCAGTCGGGCATCGTAATCGTCACCACACATAATCACGTGCTCTACGAGGTCGGTCAGCTCACCCGGATCGCGATCGATAATCAGCACCTTGGCGCCTGAGTCTTCCAGTGCGTAGCGCAACTCTGGCAAGGCATGACGGGTGTTTAGCGGCACAATCACAAGCCCGCCAGCCGGGACGCCCACATAGCTCTCAATGAACTCGTGGGAGTTGTTCGAAAGGATCGCAACGCGGTCGCCGTGCTCAAGGCCGAGGGCTGAGAGCGCACCAACGAGGCGCTCACAGCGCTCGTTGAGCTCGGCATAAGTGAATCTGCGTTCGTCAGAAACCACGGCTAGTTTGTCAGGGGAAGACTGCATCGCGTGACGCAGCGGGCTTGCAAAGGTGTGCATAAACAGTGCTCTCGAATTCTTCGTGGGTTGAGCATAACGGAACTATGGCCTGCAGGTTACTGTCTCTACGAACGGTGCTAGCGAGCCGGCAGCCATCGCGCTAGGCTCAGCCTTAGGGATAATAAATAGGGACTACCTGATGAGCAGTAGCGATGGCATCCAGCCAGCAATTCCGGCCGAGGAGGCTCAGCAATCGGGCATCCTTGCCGGTGTTCGAGTGATCGACGCGGCGTCGTTTCTCGCTGGCCCCTGTGCGGCAACCATCATGGGCGACTACGGTGCATCTGTGATAAAGGTCGAGCCGCTGACTGGTGATCGACATCGGACCATCGCGGGCGGCCATCCCATTGACCACTCCTGGCAGCTCACGGGTCGTAATAAACGCTCATTGGCCTTGAACATAGCGACCGACGAAGGCCGAGAAGTGTTGCTGGAGCTTGCGCGGACTGCGGATGTCATCGTGTTCAACTTCCGCACAGAACAGCTGGCCAAATATCGGCTCACCTGGGATGACCTGCACGCCGTGAACCCTAGACTTATCTTTGCGCAGATTTCCGGTTACGGGCTTTATGGCGCAGACGCCAACCGCCCCGCGTTTGATCTCACGGGCTGGTTCGCCCGCACGGGCATCTCCGACATGATGTATCACAAAGACAGTCTGCCCTCACCACCGGCGGGTGGGGTCGGCGACCACGCCACCGCCATGTCGCTGTTTGGCGGTATTATGCTCGCGCTGCGTAAGCGCGACAGCACTAGTGAAGGCAGCATGGTCAGCACCTCGCTTGCGAACACCGGCGCCTGGGCCAATGGCCTGAATCTGCAGGCGGCCATGACCGGTGTTGACCACGCCGCTCGGCGTGATCTTGAGGGTTGGTCGAGCCCGTTTTCTAACGTGTACGCCACCAATGATGGACGTCATGTGATGCTGGCCGTACAGAACATGAAGCGCGACTGGCCCGCACTCGCCACTGGTCTGGGGCATGCGGAGTGGCTCGAAGATGAACGTTTCTCGCGTATTAAAGCAGTGTTCAAAAATCGCTTTGCGGCCAAGCAACTTATTGCCGATGCCTTTGCCGACGTGAGCATCGAACAGGCCTGCGAACTGCTTGAAACCGCTGGTATTGTGCATTCCAAAGTGTTCAAAAATGCTGAAGTTGTGGTCGACCCACAGTTGATCGCCAACGGTCTAATCGTGCCCACCGACAGCGATGAGCCGGGTTATGACAGGGCTCTGGCAACGCCGTTTGCAATCAGCGGTTCGCCCCAGCGAGTAGCGGGTAGGGCGCCGAGCATCGGCGCTCATTCTCGGGAGCTGTTGCGAGAATATGGATTAGACGACGGCCGCATCGATGAACTGATTGCGTTGGGAATTATTGGAACACCTCAGGAGAGCACCGAGTGAAAGTCGTAGAAGCCATTGCCAAAGTGTTAAAAGCGGAAGGGGTCGATCATCTATTTGCCTATCCGGTAAACCCCCTGATTGAAAGCTGCGCCGCTGAAGACATTCGCACGGTTATCGTGCGGCAAGAACGCATTGGCCTGCACATGGCTGATGCCTATTCCCGATTATCATCGGGTGACAAGATTGGTGTGTTTGCCATGCAGCACGGGCCGGGTGCCGAAAACGCCTTTGGCGGTGTGGCCCAGGCTTTTTCTGAATCGGTGCCACTGTTGGTGTTGCCCGCAGGCTACCCGCGACGCCTCGCGCATTACTATCCGAACTTCAATTCCACCTTGAACATGAAGCACATCACCAAGTGGGCTGAACCGCTCACCATGGGCAAAGCACTACCTGAAGTCATGCGTCGTGCGTTTTTTCAGTTGCGTAACGGCCGGCCTGGTCCGGTGATGGTTGAAGTGCCACTGGATGTGTTTGGTGAAGACGTGCCGGACAACTGGACCTATGTACCAAGCTTTAAGTCACGCACCGCACCAGACCCTGCGTCAGTTGCAGAGGTGGCCGAATTGCTAGCAAACGCAGACAACCCTGTGATTTACGCCGGCCAAGGCGTGCACTACGCGCGCGCTTGGGACGAACTGAAGGCGTTGGCTGAAGCCTGGAATATTCCGGTGACAACCTCCATCGAAGGCAAGAGCGCCTTTCCTGAGGATCACCCATTATCGCTGGGCTCTGGTGGCCGCGCGAATCCACGCCCCGTAAAGGCCTACCTTAGTGACGCTGATGTGATCTTTGGCATCGGTTGCAGCTTTGCGCTAACTGGCTTTGGCGTGCAAATGCCCAGAGGCAAGACCATTGTGCACGCAACCCTTGATCCGATGGACCTTAATAAAGACGTGCCCGCCCAATACGGACTCATTGGTGACGCCAAGCTAACGTTGCAGAGCCTAATCGCGGCCATGGCAGATAAAGATAAGAGCAAAGCCAACACGCGTGCTGATGCGCCACAAAAAATCAGCGTGCTGCGCGAGGCCTGGCTGGGTGAATGGATGCCCAAGCTCACTAACAACAGTGCGCCGATCAATCCCTACCGCGTGCTGTGGGAACTGAACAAGATTGTCGACAAGACCAAGGTGGTGATCACTCATGATGCGGGTAGCCCGCGCGATCAGATCACGCCGTTTTGGGAAAGCACGACACCGCTGTCGTACATTGGCTGGGGTAAAACCACCCAGCTGGGGTATGGCCTTGGTCTGGCTATGGGCGCGAAGCTCGCGGAACCCGACAAACTGTGCATCAACGTGTGGGGTGATGCGGCGATTGGTTTTACCGGCATGGATTTGGAGACAGCGGCCCGCGAGCGTATTCCGATTTTGTCGATTCTCTTTAACAACTTTTCCATGGCTATTGAAATTCCGATTATGCCGGTGAGTCAGGAAAAGTATGGCGCGACTGATATCTCCGGCCATTACGCCGATATGGCAAAGGCCTTTGGTGCCTACGGTGAAAGAGTAGAGGATCCGAACGACATTGTTGCAGCCATTAAGCGCGGTATTGAGGCCACACAAAACGGGCAGCCCGCGTTGCTTGAGTTTATTACCGACAAAGAGATCACTATTTCTAACGAATAGGAACGGTAGCCACTAACCGCGGCTGGAGCGGGCTATATCAATACCGTGGGTCTCATTGATGGCGGCGTGCAAAGCCTCAGCTTCGCTTGAGCGTTCAATGCTGGCGTAGTAGTGAAGGCCAACCTTTTTACTAAGCAGAACTTTGTCAATCACTGCGTAGTCTATGGAATCGAGCGAGTCGCCGTAGCCAAATACCAACGCCAAATCACACAGGCTATTTATCAGTCTAGGGATTCCGTGGCTGTGATAAAAAATTGCTGATCGCGCAACATAGTCAAACAACTCGGGCTTGCCGCCCTGCAAACTCAAGCAAAAACTGATGTAGTCATACGTTGTTTGGAAATTAAACGCCTCTAGCTCAAGGTCAAGAGCGATGCGTTGTGACAGCATAACCATTGACTTTTGACGAAGCTTTTCAGCCAGAGAAGGCTGCCCAAGCAACACCAACTGAATGCCCCTGCGTTCTGTCGTGTTCTCGTTCAGCACTAGCCGCAGCTCTTCGAGTGCCGTGGGGCTTAGGTTATGCGCCTCATCAATCACCAGCACAACGCGCTTTTGTTGCTCTTCCATATCGTCTAGAAACTTAACCAGCACCTCCTGCATTTCAACCTCGTCAGTCGATGAGGCGTGCAACTCGAAAGCAGACAAGATCCAGGGCATCACTCGGCCGAAATCGACGTGAGTGTTGTTTATGAACCCCATCCGCACCGAATTATCCTGGTTGGAGGCAAAGCGCCGCACCAACAAGGTCTTGCCGCAGCCTGATTCCGCGGAAATCAGAATCATGCCGGCATTGCTGAGCATCGCGTACTGCATTGAAGCCATTGCAAGAGCATGTTGCTTGCTCATGAAGAAACACGAGGCATCAGTGGAAAACGAGAACGGCTTGTTCAACAAGCCAAAATGTTCCTGATACACGAGAACTCCGGACTAAATACTAGGCGCTAGTAGGCCAGCTTGTTGCGCAGCAATGCAATAGAGATTTTCAGTAAAATCAACGCTCGCCAAACGACTGGTCCAGCGTCTTGCGCAACGGCTTTAACAGCACGTCCATCAATGAACGTTGCCCGGTACGGATATCCACCTGCACAGTCATTCCCGGAACCAGCTTCAGCTCTTGCCCTGTTGTTGTTCGTACCGGGAAGCCAACTGGCTTGATGTGTGCGCGGTAGTACACCGCGGTGCCTTGTTCGGATTCTTCCTTCAACGTATCGGCGCTTACGTAAGTTACTTCGGCTGGAGCAGCGCCATAGATGGTGTAGTCAAACGGGTCGAACCGCAGGCTGGCTGCTAACCCAGGTTGCACCGAAGCGATGTCTGAAGGGCTCACGCGCGCTTCGATAAGCAGCTCATCTTCTATGGGTACGATCTGCATGAGCTCTTCGCCGCGGCCCAGCACGCCACCGACCGTGGTGATTCGTATGTTCTTGACGATACCGAGCATTAGCGCGGTGAATACGCTGTCGGATTGTTCTTCCAAGCGCCGAATGAGCATTTGCTCGTTCTGTGCGATTTCGTTTTCCACGGTAGTCAGTTCGAGCCGCGCCTCTTCGAGAAACCGATTACGCCGGTTTATCAAGTTAGCCTGAGCATCGTTCACACCACGTTCTGCGCGCAGCCGCTCCGCGCCGCTGGCGTTGCCATCGTTCACCAACGCCTGCACCAGGCTAAGTTCGCGTTGAGCGAGATCTACGGTGACTTGAAGTGTGCGAAGTTCTTCACTGAGGCCTGTGCGGCGCTGCGCGAACAGTGCCTGCTCGACCCGGGTGGTCGCCGGCGCCCGTTTGGCTAACTCGTCGGCGAACGCCAGCTCCTCGTCGCCAAGGACTTCCGCGCGCAGGCGCGCCACTTTGGCCTCAAGCGCGTACAGGTGGATCTGAATCTCGTCAACCGACGACGCGAAGCGTGTTTGTTTCAGGCGCGCCAGCACCTGCCCAGGCTGCACCTGATCGCCTTCGCGCACCAGCAGTTCGTCGAGCACACCACCATCTACAGACTGGATTACCTGTACCCGATTGCGGGTTATTACCTCGCCAGCGGCGCGCGCAACCTGGTCGATTTGGAAGAAAGCGGCCCAGGCCAGAAACGCGACGACCGCGAGAGTTATGACCGCGAGCACCGGGCGGTGACGGCCCCGGTGCGCCTGTTGCAGACGATCTGCCCATCGTTGGTCGGCGGCATTGATCGGGTGAGATGCGTCGTTAGAGGGCATCATTTTGTCCATTGTCAGCGGCCTTTGCGGTGGGCGAGGAGGGCCGGCCAGCCATTCGCGGCAGCAAGGTATCAGGGCTGCCATCCTGAACGATGCGCCCGTGTTGCATGATGAGGACACGGTTGACCAACCTCGAGGCGAGCATTGGCCGGTGGGTGCTAACAACGACGATGTCCTCCGGTCGTAACGCCTGCTCCAGAGCTTTCCACACCCGTTGTTCCATATCCCGGTCCATTGACGCGGTGGGTTCGTCAAACAGCCAGATACGGGGTTGATTGATGAATACGCGTGCGAGCGCCACCAGTTGACGCTGCCCGCCGGAAAGGCCCTCGCCGCCCTCGCTGATGGGCAAGTCCATGCCGAACTCGCTGTCCGCAGACAGCGCATCTATGCCGAGTTGCGTGCTGATTTCGAGCAGGCGGTCATCGCTGGCTGCCCCTGTCAGGCTGAGGTTCGATCGCAATGTGCCGCGAAACAGTTGCACCGATTGCGGCAGATAGCCGACCCAGGCGCTGACAAGCTCTGGATCGACCGCCCACAAATCAGCCAGACCCAGCCGTACTCGTCCGGCTTGCGGTTGATACAAACCGGCGAGAATTTTGAGCAGTGTCGATTTGCCGGAGCCCACCGGGCCCAGCAGCAGCACACGTTCACCCGGACTGAAATGCAATTGGTCGATGTTCAATTGGTTCACCTGTGACGTTTGATAGGCGAAGCGAACATCCTCGAGGGTCAGCGAGTCGGGCGGCGTGGCGGGTGCGAGCAGTTGCTGGTCCTGTCGTCGCTGGGGGGAGAGGGCGAGCACGCCATGCACCATAAGCAGCGCCTGCTTGACGTGTTGCCATTGCACAAGATGATGCACACTCTGCGCAACGGGAGCGATGACTCTGCCGCCGAGAATGGTGCAGGCGATCAAGCCGCCCATCGTTAACAGGCCTGCTTCGATCTGCGCAACGCCAACCACCACACCGGCAACGTAGGCGGTAACCGACAGGCTGCTTGTGGTGACCGCACTCATGTTGCTAAACGCTCGCTGAGCAACGCCGTAGCGGTTGATGCTTTGCGTTAATTGGCGCCATTCGCCGGCAAACCGGGCGCCTGCGTTATTGGCACGGATCGACTCAGCACCGCGGATACTGTCAACGAGCAATCCTTGCCGCTCGTTACTGCGCGATAGCTGGTCGCGAGCGAGCCCCTTTAATCGCCATTGAGCGACCAGTCCGAGCAGGAGCGCGGCCGGCAGCAACAGCACGTAGACCCAGGCGACTTTGCCGCCGATAACCATAATGAAAGCCAGAAACATCAATGCAAAGGGCAGGTCTACCAGCGCAAAGATGACCGTTGCGGTGAAGAAACGCCGGACCGTGTCGAGACTTGTGATCTGGGCTGCCAGGGTGCCGAGGCTGCGGGGCTGTGCATCCAGTCGAAGCTGCAACAGGTGCTCAAACACCTGCTGCGATAGGCGTTTGTCGACGGCACTGGCGAGGCTGTCGAGGATTCGGGCGCGAACTATTTTTAGTGTCCAATCCAGCACGATTACGATGGCCATACCCACCGCCAATGTGGTCAGAGTGGTGTAGGCAAGCGTTGGCACTACCCGGTCATACACCTGCATTGCAAATAGCGAGGTAGATACGGCGAACAGATTAATCACGCAGGTGGCTACTACCAACTGCCACAGCCAGCCGCGCTCGCGGAACAACTCCTGCCAGACCAGTCGGCCTGCCAGATTATCCTTGATCGCGGTCTGGGGAACCTGCATTTGCTCAACCACTGGCTTGCTCATCCATCAAAAAGTCCGTCGACCTCAACCAGCGCATCCAGGCCACCTGTTCGTGCGCTGAGCTGGAGCGATTGAATAGTCCAATCGTTGTGCGCCTGCAGTAGTTGGCTGCGTTGTTCGAACAGCTCGCGCTGAATATTCAATAGATCAAGCCAGCTTTTGGTACCGCTATCGTACTGGCTCTGGTAGGAGGTCAACAACGCTTCGAGGTCGTCGCTGGCTTGTTGGTGAAGTTCAATCAACTCACTCTGCAGGCGCCGATTTCGTTGTAACGCGCTTAACTCGCGACGCAATTCAACCTTCGTAGCGGCAACCTCTGCCTCGGCCGCCCTTTGCCTTGCCTTGGCTTCGTTGGTGCGTCGGCGGGTGCCGAACCCAAAGCTGTCAAGGGATGCCTCGAACACAACGCTGAGCTGATTATCATCAACCAGTGCCGGCTGATCATTCAAGCGGTCTGCCTGCAGATAGATGGTTGGCATCGCAGACCGGCGTACGGCCTGGATCTCTGCCTCAGCTTCAGCAAGCTGCTGTTGCGCAAGTCGGACGTCGGCGTGCCCGCTGATCGCTTTGTCGATGAGTTCGTTACTCTCGGCTAACTTGAGAAGTTTATCGGGTACCGGTTGACTGGTGCCAACCGCCACCTGGGTCAACCCGATCAGCGCTTCCCGATCGCCCTCGAGCTCGCTCATTGCCCGCGTCAGTGCGCCCCTGGCCTGCAGCAGTCGGGTTGTTGCCAGCCGCTCGTCCGCGCTGGACGCCAGCTGTCCCTGCACGCGGCCGCGAATCCGCTCGAGCAACCTGGTGTGTTCCACCACATTATTGCGCGCGATGTCGAGGTGCTCTGCACTGCCACGAACAGCAGCATAGGCCGCTGCGGTAGCTTCAAGTAACTGCCGGCGTACGCGCAGCTGATCTGCCTTGCCAGTATTCAATCCCGCGTTGGCCACCGCGATGCTGCTTTTTATGCGACCGAACGACCATAGTGGCTGTCTTAGCCGCACAATCGCCGGGCGCGTCAGGTCTTCGCCTGCCACTGTCGATCGACCGCCACTTGTAAACTGCTGGGCTTGCACCGAAAGTGAAGGAAACCGCTGGGTGCGCTCTGCACTGGCGGCATAGTGCGCGGCAAGTACCTTCGCAGATTCGCTCGCGAGCGCCGGGTGATTGCTTGTGGTGGCCTGGAGTGCTGCAACCAGGCCATCTAGTCCATCCACAGACTCCGTCGCTTGTGCACCAGCACCACCGATGGTGGCCAATGCGCCGGCAAGCAGTCCAATGGTTAGCCGGTAGGCGAGGAGGGCCCAGAGTTTGCGCATGCTGATTCTTCCGAAAAGTAGAGATAGTCGAGACCCACAGGTCCGGAATTGGACTGTTGCCTCATATCGTCGGTGGGCCGCCCCGCAACCGCCGTGCCGACGGTCGCCGTGCTGACGGTCAATGCGTCTGCGTCGCGGGATCGGCCGGTTAGCCGGTAAGCTTTGGCCAGATCGGCCTGCCAGTGACGATTCCACGGGCAACGCTGCAACGCATCTTCCAGTAATTTCACACCCGCGACCAGCGAACCCTTCTGCACATAGACCACCCCCAGCATATAGCCAGCGGCTGCGTGATCTGGCGCGTGCTGGAGCAATTGCTTGAAGCGGTACTCTGCACCATCGAGGTCACCGCGGCGGAACAGATCGACCCCAGTGTTCAGCAAACCCGGTACAGGCAGGGTGATCATCTCAATGGGCTCACTGCGCATGGGACGATTTGTTGCGGCGATCAAAGGCTGCAGGTGGCTGCTGTAGAGCTGCCAGCGATTTTTCGAACTTGTGTACAGGGGCTGGCGAACTTGCCAAACACTCGCGGTCTTAACAGAGCGATCCAGGGTGTGAAAGTCGAGGATCTGCGGTTCCCAGTCGACGCCTATGTAGGCCAACATTTTGCGGGCACCTGCTTCAGGGTTGTCGACCAGGTCTTCGTAGTTGATCTCTAATATTTCGCCCGGGCACACTGCGTGCCAGTGCTGCATTAGCGCGTTATGGTCTGTGAGTTGCTGTCCGATCCAATCCAGATCGTAGGCAAACCCCATGCCGCTGTGTTTGGCGGCGTAGTCCATGAGAAAATTGGATATTGCGATATCGCGGGGATCGCGACGTACCGAAATGATCTTTGCGTTTGGAAACACCAGGCGAATCAGACCGATGTGCTCAAAATTGTGTGGCAGTTTATCGACCACGTAGGCTGCATCAGGGTCGTGAGCCCTTAGGTCCTGCAGCGTACGTTCGGCGATACCGCGTAGTACAGTTGGGTCCAGATCATCTACGCAATCGGGATAGTGCCGTCCGGAACCTGTGCGTCGTTCCCAGCGCTCAAACCCGGCAATGAGCTGTGGAATAGTGCCTAATTCACCGGCGCCGTGGATAGCGCTGTGGCTTGCAAGAATTTGCTCGACAAGTGTGGTGCCTGAGCGCGGCATGCCAACCACAAACACGGGAAGCTCTGAGGAGACGCCACTGTGGTTACGATGTTGATACAGCGTCTTTGGGTAAGCGTGACGAATCCGCGCGCAGCGCTGACGGTGTTGATCGGCGTTGTAGTTCAGCATCCGGCGCGCGGCATCGTTTGCTTCGTCAGCAAGCGCGAACGCTTTTTCGTAGCAGCCGCGGTTCTCCCAGGCAGCAGCGAGCTGGAACAGCAATCCGGTGCGAACCGAGCCTTCGAACCCCGGGGTACGTGCTAGGTTCTCGAGCCGATTTAGTGTCTCTACATCGCCTGGAAATCGGCGTACACGCATTAGCGCACCGTAGCCTTGCCCGGCGTCGGCCGCCTTGAGCCGTTCGAACAGTGCAATAGCCTCGTCAATGCGGCCGTGCTGCAACATCAACTGACCAAGCCCTTGCAAGGCGCCAAGCTGCTGCGGTTGCTGCTCAAGTATGTGCTGATAACGGGCTTCCGCTACGCTTACCTTCTCGCTGTGGGCCTCACAGTTCGCCAGGGCCAGTTCGAGCTGCAGCGCTCGCTCGCTGCCGTCATCTTCGCTCATCCCGGAGGTTTGCTTTAAGCGTGTTAGCAATTCATTTGCTTGCTCCGCGGCAATCTTTGCAAGGGGCGGGTTTACTGACAACGCGAGTGCTGACAGGCGTAGCCACTGTGTAAAACACTGCTCGTCATCGTCGCTCGCCACTGCTATCGCGCGACGAAGCAATGCCATGGCTTCGCGTGTACGTCCCTGTATTTTTACCAGTTCCGCAAGTCGGCCAAGTAGCTCCAGATTGCCAGGGTATTGCCGAACTCCGCTGCGCAGCCATTCCTCGGCTTGCGCGTGGCGATCAGCAAAAGCTAAATGTCGCGCCCAGTTGCTTAGCAGAACGCACCAGCGCTCGGGGTCAAGCTCCCTGCGTTTCTCCTCGAGCCACGCCTCCGCCGTCGCTATTTCATCGTTTTTGAGCCACTTCTCTAATTGCGTATCGTGCAGTTGGCACTTGGTTGCATCCGTCACACCAATCCCTGCGACGTCAGAATTCCAATCGGCAGGTCAGTGAGATTGAGCTGATCCAGATCAGCGTTTTGATTGCCGAAAAGCTCCAGGTCAGAGGAATTTTCGAACAATCCGGGGCTGTCATTATCGACTTCAGTTGTTCGTTCAAAGGAACTGCCTTCGAATAGTGCCGCAGTATCGGCGTCGGTTTCCCAATAGACTTCCACTTCGGCACTGTCGCTGACCAGCGTGATGCGGCTATCGCTGCCGAGGTCGTCCGCGCCGCTGAAGCGCTGTACGCCGCTCAAGGTCGATTGGCTGGCAACAAGGATATTAATGTCGTCGCTGGTGGCCACACCGAACTGGCGTCCACTGAGGCTGGCAAGATCGCCTTCTGGCAGATCGAAAACGACAGTGGTCGAGTCGGTGGCGGAGGGGGCGATAGCAATCTCGGTGTCGAAATTCAGATCAGTTTCATTATCGATGCCCGCGAAGCCGTTGCCTGCGGTGTCAACGAATGCGTCCGCATCGATCTGTACATTGTAGGTGCTGTTAGGATCAAGGTCGGTAGTTGGGTTGATGGTGACCACGGCGCCGTTCACATCGACCTGCGTTGCGTCGGCAACGTCAATTATCAGTGAGTCGGTGCCGTCGCTAATGGTGATGCTGCCGCTGGCTGCTGTTACGTCTTCGGCGAAGGTCAGCACGATATCAGCGCCGATAAGCACGTCGATGGCGTCGTCTGTCGGGCTGCTCGAATCTAGCGTTGGCGCGATGGTGTCTACTATGAACTCGTCGTTGTCTGCGACCTCCGCGTGGTCGAGGTCTGCGGCATTGTCGAGTGCGTCGGTTATTGAACCACCGTTAGCGCTCAGGGCGTTAGTCGGAATGCTGATGCCATCGGCATCGTTATCGCCGGCCTGGATCACGTATTCAAACAGGAGCTCCTCCGGGTCACCACCAGTGACGAAGTCTGCAACCACAGTCGTGGCGCCGATAGCCAGGCTGATCTGTGGCGTCCCGTCTGTGTCATCTACGGTAACAGGGCTGTCTAGAGTCACGGTCACGCGTATGGTGTCGCCGGCATTGAGTACGTTGTCTGCGGCGCCGATCGCGTCGGTAAGTTCAACACTGACAACGCTGGGTTGACCTTCATCAAGTTCGTTGATGTCGAGAGTGACTTCTTGTTGGCTGCTATTTCCTGCGGCGTCAGTGGCTTCCACGGTGAATGTGAAACTGGATTGGAGTTCAAAGTCGGGGTTGTCGATCAATGTCACAGCGCCGCTCGTTGCATCGATGCTGAACTCATCAGCATCCGGGCCCGCCAAGCTATACTGGGTTGAACCGGTGCTGATGTCGTCAGTGTCGGTGCTGGTGGCGGTATACACCACCTGATTGGCACCACTATCCTCATCGATCGTGTCAGCAGTCGCACCGGAGGTAATGGTTGGTGCGATTTCGTCCAGGTCGTTGATATCCAGGGTCACAGCCTGTTGCGAACTGATGGGGGTTGTTGCTGAATTGGTGGCAACCACCGTAAATGCGTAACTGGGCAGTGTTTCGTGATCAGGGTTGACGGCGAGCGTCACGGCGCCGGTATTTGGATTAATGCTCAAAGCGCTGTCGGCACCAGGTGCCAGGCTCCAGGTCACAATCTCGCCTGCCTGCGCGTTGTAGATTACTTGATTCATTCCGCTGTTTTCGTCGATGGCTGCAGCGGTGGCTCCAGATGTTATATCCGGCCCACTCTCGGCCACATCATCCACAGCAAGCGTAACCGCTTGCTCGCTGAAGTTGCCTGCCTCATCGGTCGCGACAACCGTGAATGAGTAGCTCGGTTGCACCTCAAAGTCCGGGTTGGCGATCAATGTCACAGCGCCGCTGGTTGCGCTGATAGTGAACGCATCAGCATCTGGGCCGGCCAGACTGTACTCGGTTGAGCCGGTGCTGATGTCGCCGGTGTCGGTGCTGGTGGCGGTGTACACCAACTGAAGGGGACCTGAGTTTTCGTCAATGGCATCAGCGATTGCGGGAGAGGTGATGGTTGGTGCGACTTCGTCCAGATCGTTGATCGCCAGTGATACAGTCTGTTCAGAAGCGTTGTCTGCCTCGTCGGTTGCGATTACTGTGAAGGTGTAACTTGCCTGTGTTTCGTGATCGGGGTTGATGTTGAACGTTACTTGGCCGGTGCTTTCATCGATCATGAAGTCACCGGCATCGCCTCCAGCTGCCAGGCTCCAGGTCAAGTCGCTCTCGCTCGACGTTGCGGTATAGATTATCTGATTGATCCCGCTATTTTCGTCGATGGGTTCAGCGGTTGCTCCGGAATCTATTTCCGGCCCAGTCTCGTCGACATCATTCACAGCAAGAGTAACCGTCTGCTCGCTGTTGTTCCCGGCGGCGTCAGTGGCTTCCACGGTGAAGGTGAAACTGGATTGGAGTTCGAAGTCGGGGTTTGCGATTAATCGAACGACGCCATTGTTCGGGTTAATGGTGAAGGCGTTACTATCGCCGTCATCGGTCAGGCTATAAATCGTGCTGCCCGTGCTGATATCTCCCGTATCGGTGCTGTTTGCGTTGTAAACCAACTGGTTGGAGCCGCTACCCTCATCGATTGGACCGGCAGTGTCCCCTGAAGTAATGGTGGGCGCGACTTCGTCCAGATCGTTGATCGCCAGTGATACGGTCTGCTCAGAAGCGTTGTCTGCTTCGTCGGTTGCGATGACCGTGAAGGAGTAGCTTGCCTGTGTTTCGTGGTCTGGGTTGATGTTGAACGTAACATCGCCGGTGTTGGTATTGATGCTGAACGCTCCGGCATCGCCGCCGGACCCCAGGCTCCAGGTGACCCCCTCACTTGCCGTTGCACCATAGATGACTTGATCGACTCCAATGTTTTCGTCGATGGGTGTTGCGGTTGCTCCGGATGTTACCTCCGGAGCATTGTCATCCAAATTGTTCACATCAAGCGAGACGGCCTGCTGAGTGCTGTTGCCTGCCGCATCGGTTGCAATGACGGTGAACGAATAACTTGCTTGAGTCTCGAAGTCTGGATTACCGATCAATGTCACAGCGCCGCTGGTTACATTGATGTTGAATGCCGCTGCATCTGGGCCTGCCAGAGTGTACTGAGTCGGGCCATTACTGATGTCGCCGGTGTCTGTGCTCGTGGCGATGTAGACCACCTGACCCGCGCCTGAGTTTTCGTTAATCGCATTGGCAGTGGCCTGGGAGGTAATGGTCGGCGCGACTTCGTCCAGGTCGTTGACGGCCAGTGACACGGTCTGCTGGGAACTGTTGCCCGCAGCGTTGGTGGCGATCACAGTAAATGCATAGCTGGGTTGCGTCTCGTGATCGGGGTCGATGTCGAGCGTGACGACACCGCTGTTTGCATCGATGCTCAAAACACTGGCATCGCCGCCAGGCGCCAGGCTCCAGGTCGCCGCGTCGAGCGCGGTTGCTGTGAAGATTGTCTGATCGACTCCGATGTTTTCGTCGATGGGTACAGCAGTGGATCCGGAGGTTATCTGCGGCGCATTCTCGTCTACGTCGCTCACAGCCAGCGAGACCGCTTGCTGGGTGCTGTTACCTGCCGCATCGGTCGCGATTACCGTGAACATGTAGCTCGATTGCGTCTCGAAGTCTGGGTTGCCGATCAAGGTCACCGCGCCACTGGTGGCGTTGATGCTAAACGCCGCGGCGTCCGCGCCGGGTGCCAAGCTGTACTGGGTCGTGCCAGTGCTGACGTCGCCGTTGTCGGTGCTCGTGGCGATGTACACCAGCTGGCCTGCGCCTGAATTTTCGTTAATTGCATTGGCAGTGGCAGAAGAGGTAATGGACGGCCCGACTTCGTCTAGGTTATTGACGGCCAGAGATACGATCTGCTGTGAACTGTTACCGACTGCATCGGTTGCGATTACGGTGAAGGTATAGTCGGCCTGAGTTTCGTTGTCGGGGTCAGTGGCGAGTGTCACCACGCCACTGCTCGCATCGATGCTTAAGTCAGCCGAGTTGACGCCTGCATCGAGACTCCAGGTCACTAGACCCTCGGCTGCGGCAGTGTAGATCGCCTGGTCGGCACCGCTGTTCTCGTCGATGGGATTGGCGATAGCGCCTGAGGTGATGCTCGGCGCAGTATCGTCAACATCGCTCACAATCAGCGAGACAGACTGTTGGCTACTATTGCCCGCGCCATCGGTTGCAATAACGGTGAAGTCAAAGCGGGATTGGGTCTCGAAGTTTGGATTCTCGACCAACGTAACCGCGCCGGAGACTGAGTCGATGGTGAACGCCGTCGCGTCGCCAACCTGTGCAAGGCTAAAAGATATTGGGCCGCTGCCGATATCACCGGTATCGGTGCTGGTGGCGGTGTACACGAGCTGACCCGCACCAGCGTTTTCAGTGATCGCCTGGGTTGCTGCACCCGAGGTTATGGTTGGTGCAACCTCATCCAGGTCGGTGATTGTCAGGTTCACAGGCTGTTCGCTGCGGTTACCGTCGGCATCAGTGGCGATAACAGTGAAGCTGAAGCTGGACTGCGTTTCGTGATCGGGGTTTGTTGACAGCGTGACTACGCCATTGTTTGCATTGATGCTTAACTGCGCCGCGTTACCCCCAGTACCCAGGCTCCAGGTCACGCTACCTTCGGCGGTGGCGGTATAGACTGCTTGATTCGAGCCGCTGTTTTCTTCCAGGGTAGCGGCGATGGCGCCAGAGGTTATTCGGGGGGCCGCATCGTTTAGATCGTTGACGGCCAACGCCACGGATTGCTGGCTTTGATTGCCCTCCGCATCTGTCGCTACTACAGTGAATTCATAGCTCGGTTGTGTTTCGAAATCGGGGTTCTCGACGAGCGTGACGACACCCGTGCTGGCGTTGATACTAAACAGCGCAGCGTCTGTGCCGGTGAGGCTCCAGGTCACCGCAGCGGCATCCGTCGCAACCGCGCTATAAACAGCTTGCCCGGCACTGCTGTTCTCATCAATCGCTGCGGCGGTCTCGCTCGAGGTGATCTGCGGAGGCGTGGTATCGCTTGGCTCCGGTGGAGTGGGACCCGGGGTAGGAGTCAGAGTGTCGTCACCGCCACCTCCGCCGCCACCACCGGCGGCGGCTGCAATTCCCAGTAAACCAAGTCCGGCTCCCACCCAGACCCACGGCGACACGCCGCTTTCTTCAACGAGACTTGCTGCCTCTTGCTCAGCGCGCTGGTCATTGGCATCTGACTCGCCGCCCCAAACGATTAACGGGCCACCTGACGAGTCACGAACTGTCTCGGTGTCTGGCGTGATTGCCGGTCCAGAGAACGGACCCGCGCCGCTCGCGATATCAGGCTCCGGGAAAAAACTGGTTCCCACCGCCGCGAAAAAACCGGTGATGACCAGTAACTCTGAACCTTCAGAGTCGACAACCAAGTCTTCGCCTCGACGTTCTAACCTGAGCGATTGCGGGGCTTCGTAACTGCGGCTGCGGTCGATCAGCGTGTACGACACTCCGGCACTCGCTGGTTCTTTTTGTCCAACGGCTTGCAGCGTTACCCACTCAATCGTGCCGTCGGGAAGTTGCTTGGTCAGGGCGATATCGTTTAAAACTGCTGGGCTGTTCATCGTTGCTGGTACTCAGAAAAAGTTACTGATCTTCGCTGTTTTGGCACTTTGCTTGCGTGCTTGCGGTGGATGCCGATCGTGGGTTCGCTGCCGGTTACTTAGTTATCAGGGTATTTCCAGACCAACCCGAGTACGCACAGGTACCGGACGGGTGCCGGACAACACGGGCTCAAAGCGCCAGTCTGTCACGGCCTGGCGCACAACGCGTTCCAGTCGCTGCGGTGGTGCGCCAAGCACTTCAATGTCTTGCACGTTGCCGGAAACCGATATCGTGAACTCGATTTGCACGCTGTCAATACCGTCTGGTGTGTAGCGGCGCAGACGTGGCGTCGTGCGATTCAGCGCAACAAGTTCAGTCGCTGGATAGAGTGCAGCGAAACGTCCGGCCTCGGCATCGGCTAACCGCTGCTGGTATGCGACCTCACCACTTAGATCCGCCACGAGGTTGGGACTAGCACCGGCTTCCGCCGCCGCCGCGAGTGTGGCCCGAGCAGCGCTCCAACGCTTGGCGGCGACTTCTGCGAAAGCGCGATTAACAAGCGCCGCACCCAACGCTTGAAAGCCGCGCCTGGCCTCAGCAGACTCCGGGTTCGAAGCCAGCAGCTTTTTATAAAGCGTATGCGCGTTGCTTTCTGGCGGGTGCGTAAGTCGGCCTTGCACCAGTGCCAATTCGGCGGCCAGTAAATCACGCTCGTAAGTTACCAGGGCCGTCTGCTGTTGCTCCTGCACCTGCTCTTGTTCGCGTCGCGATTCCGCTTCTGTCTGGGCTTCTGTCTGGGCTTCTGACAAGGCCGGGGCAGCGGCTGCGACTTCGCGGCGGTTCACCGAGTTCCGGTTGGTTTGTCGCGATCCAGTGATCGCCGGCGTTGCGGCAGTGTTTCTGTTTGTATTCGTATTCTGAGGCGTGGCGCGATTTTGCGACAACGGCTCTGCCGCGGCCACCGCTGGCGTCGAGGTTATGTCATTAGCCACGAGTTCGATTGGTGGGATGCTGATCACCAACGTGTTCTCTGGTGCCGTAGTTGTGGGCGTCGCAATCGATGCTGGTGCTGGTGCGCTTTTGCTCGTGGCAAGTACCTTCTCGCGGACCGGCAGTGCGGGTGCTGCCTCTGTCGACGCCTGAGCTACTGTCTGGTGACTCGCTTCCACCATCGCAACCTTCTCGGGCGTAACGACAGTGCGAATGCCCGAATAAACAATTCCGATAAAGGCACACACCAACACGGCTGACGCGGTGGCGACGATCGCGCGCTGACGTTTTTTGTGGCTGCCAGGTGTTTTGCCCGGAACCTTCTGCGGTATTGGCTGCGGGATCGGCTGCTCAGTGGTAGCAGATGTGCTTTGGTGTTCATCGCGTTCAAGCGCACTTGGTTCAAAAGTAGGGGGTGGTTGCGCAGTGTCGCTGCTGCCCGTTGCGGGTGTCCGATTTTCAGTGTCGACCGATCGCCACACTGCACACTGCAGCAATGCTGGGTCGTTTCCTGCCTCGCCGAGAATGTCTTTATCGAACCGCAAGATGTTATTCGGCAGTCTAATTGTAGCGGCGGAGTCGAAGGCGAGGTGCCGTCTCCCGCAGAACTCCCCGTCCTCAGAATCTAATTCACCACCGTTAACAGCGAACACAGCCAATAACTCGTCACTGCCGATACTCAGAGACAGCTGTGCGTCACTGCCGTCGAGGCTTAGTTCCCCATTCTCCGTCTCACCGAGCCACATACCTGGAAAGACGCGCACAACCACATCGCCGTCGCCGGCAGTCACGTACCAGTGGTTTGTGAATTGCGAAAGTTCCCCAGAGTTCAACGTCTGTCCTTTTTGAATGTGATTACCACCGACTGAGACAAGGCTGAGCCCCGTCATTGAGTCGACTTACCCAACAGTTGGCCAATCATCTGTGTATTTGCCCTATATCCTGGCGTTTTATCGGCAGGTTACTGGCTAATCGCCTCTTCTTGGTCGCTCTGAGTTCGTATCTGCCTTCAGACAATTTCCAATCGCCTCTCGAGCGTTCATTCTAAAGTAATTTTGCTGCTGATTTGTAAGATGCTCGCAATCTTCGTGCCGGCAAAACAGACGTTTAGCAATTAGGCCAACCACTCTACGGGGCTCTGGGAAGATTTGACCTGTGTCGCATCGCTAGCTCGCACGACCTGATCGCTTCGCTGTCACCGCCTCATGCCGAGAGGGAAGGGTCCCGTCTGTATTTGGTCGAGACTTTGGTGCTATATCATGGCGTCGAGGAGTCGAGTTTTGCGTCTTACAAGACGCCAAACAGCAGTATACCTGCTGCACCCGCCGCCAGCAGCGGATTGCCCCGAAGTGCATCAGACTACTATGGCGGTAAGTCCAGTCTGTCGATCGGGCGTACTGGTTTGGTCTGTCCCGCCTACTGCGGTACAAATGGTGGCTTCGGACGTTGTTCTGGTTGCATGGAATCTCTAAATGAGTTCAGAAAGTAGAGTAGAAATGAGCGATAAGCTAAAAAAACCTCGCTACCACGTGGTCGTCGCGATGATGAGCCACGAGACCAATACCTTTTCGCCGGTTATTACTGATCTAGCACGGTTCTCTCGAGGTGGCAGTGATAAGGCTGACAACACCCCGCCGTCAGGTGAAGACGCGATTGCTACGTTCAGCAACACCGCCAGTTGCCTGGGGGGCTACCTAAAAGTCTGCGCAGAAAACAACGCTCGGGTCTCGCTGCCGGTAGCTGGTGATGCCGCACCTTCGGGGCCGGTAGAAAACGACGCTTACGAATTTATGGTGGCCGCTATTCTTGCGGCAGCCCAAGACTGCGACGCCCTGTTGCTCGATCTACATGGCGCTATGGTCACTAAAACCTTTGATGACGGGGAAGGTGAATTGTTGCGCCGCGTCCGCGAATTGCGTCCGAGTCTGCCGATTGCAGTCGCACTCGACATGCATGCCAACATCACCGAGCTAATGGTCAGTAACTGCAGCCTTATCGCGGGCTACCAAACCTACCCACACATCGACATGGACACTACGGCCGAGCGAGCTGCGCGGCTGTTGTTCCGGCACCTTGATGGCGACTATCTGCCCACTATGATCTGGGGCAACGCGCCGATGCTGCCCCATGTCATGCGCCAGGGCACTGACGACGAACCGAACAAAGCGCTGCAAGCGCGTGTGGTCGATATTGAATCTGATGGCGAGACACTGGCCAGTCTTTTTACTGGTTTTCCCCACGCTGATATTTACGACGCGGGCCTATCTTGTGTGGTGGTTGCCAACAACAATCTTCAGCGTGCAACGCAGCTTCGTGAAGAGTTGCTCGATCAGTCCTGGGAAAATCGGGAAAAGTTCGTTTATGAGATTGAGCCTTTGGCGACGAGTTTGAATCGCGCCAAAGTCGCTGCAGAGGCTGCGGGCGACGGTCCCGTCGTTATCCTCGATCATTATGACAATACCGCCTCGGGCGGCACCATGGACACAACAGAAGTACTTGCAGCCGTGCTGGCAGCGGAGCTCACCGACGTTGCGGTGTTTGGTGTGTTTGATCCTGACTGCGTCGCACAGATGTTTGCTGCCGGCATTGGCGCTGAAGTGACTTTGGATTTGGGTGGCAAGCTGCCCATGCCGGCACTGGTTGAACAAAGCAAACCGCTGCAGGTTACCGGCCGTGTGAAACTGCTGTCAGATGGCAAGTTTCCGGCAACCGTGGCGATGGCCCGCGGGTTGATTATGAACATGGGGAACAGTGCCGTATTGCGGTTGGCGAATGACGTGGATGTAGTGGTGATCTCTCGCCACATTGAACCCTTTGATCCGGGTTGTTTTCGATCAATGGGCATTGAACCTCGGTCACGACGCTACGTCATGCTCAAGAGTCGGGTGCATTACCGCGTTGGGTTCCGGGACATGGCAAAACAGGTTATCGAGTGTGCGGGCGTTGGGGTGTGCACGTCAGACTATTCACAGCTCACTTTTAATAAGGTGCGTCGGCCGATTTTCCCACTGGATGTGGTGGAGGGCGTTAACGCGGGACGACGACAAGACTACTGATCAGTCACGCCGTTAGGGCTTGCGTTGATAGACCCGTTTTCCGCCGAGCCATGTTTGTTGCACCTGCAGGCTAAGCAACGCCTCAGGGTTGATCGACTCAGGGTCGTCGTGCAGAACAATAAGGTCGGCCAGTTTGCCCACCTCAATGGTGCCTTTGGTCGATTCTTCTGAGGTGAAGAACGCAGCATTACGGGTATAGCCAGCTAGCGCCTCCGTGACCGTGAGTGCTTCGCCTGGCCCAAACTGACGGCCCGACATGCCTTTGCGGGTGACTGCGGCATAAATACCTACCATTGGCCCGATGGGCAGAATGTCGCTGGATAAGGCCATGAACACGCCATGGTTCATGGGCGTTCGTAAGGCGTTGTTGGTTTCGAGTCGCTCGCCATCCAGATACTCAACGTAACGGCCTTCAAGGGTGTAGGTGAAATTGGGCTGTTGCGTAACCCAGATGTTGTTCGCCGCCATGGCCTGCATGGTTTTGGCGCTGGGCATGACAGTGAAGTGATTCAGGTAGTGACGTTGACCTACCGCGTTGTCACTATTGCTGGCGGTCATGGCGCTCACAAGTTCATCAATCACCAACTCAATCGCGGCATCGCCAATGGCGTGAATGCCCAGTTGCCAACCGGCGTTGTGGCCAGTAGTAATAATCTGCGTGAGTTCCTGACGACTTAAGGCGAGTTTGCCGCGGTACTCCGTCTCATTGCGATAGGGCGCTTTGGTGTACGCGGCCGGGCCCGTGAAGCCGCCGTCGACAAACACTTTTAACGGACCTAACCGAAAGTGTTTGTCTCCATCACCTGAGCGCCCTTCAAATGCCGCAAATTTAACAGGCCCTGGCCAAACGAGTTGCACGGCGGCTCGGGGTAGGCGACCCCGTTTTTGTGCATAGACACCCCGCCAGCGTTCAATTTCGTGGGGTTCAGCCATGGCTTGGGTGATAGATGTTATACCCAACTCAAACAGCGCCTCGAGGTTCGCCGCAAGGCTTGCTGCGAGTTCAGCCTCTGCGGCACTCGGCACCAGTGCCAGCAACAGATCTTGGCGTTCGCGAATAACCCCGGTTAGTGCACCGTTCGAATCCCGCTCCAGACTGCCGTTTTGTGGGTCTGTCGATTTACGGCTAAAACCGGCCAGCTCTAATGCCATGCTGTTAGCGACAGCGCTGTGGGCTCCTGCTCTGGTCAGAACGAGTGGGTTGTTGGGGGCGGCAAAATCAAAATCGTGACGGGTGGGTTTGCGCCGTTCTGTCAGTTCGTCTTCCGACCAGCCATAGCCTGTTATCCATTCGTTGCGCCCAAGCTGTTGTGCACGCGCGCGTACCAGTGACTGCATTTGCGCAATTGAGGTCACCTTTGTGAGATCAATGTAGCGCTCGGCGTTACCGTCAATGTGAATATGCGTGTCATTAAAGCCGGGCAACAGCGTGGCGCCCGCCAGATCGATGACCTGTGTTGCGGTGTAATTTTTCTGCAGTTCAGTCCCGCCAACCGCGACAATCTGGTCGAGGCTCACCGCGACGGCTGTTGGCGCTTCGAGGGTTGTGCGTTGATCAGTTGCCATGGTCAAAACATGGCCATTAATAAACAGCGTATCGACAGTTTGAGTGGCGTTATTTGAGGAGGTAATGGGCTGTGAGGGCGCGCAGCCCAGAGTGGCTAGAACAACAAACGCGAGTAAATAACGAGCGCTGGTTTGATAGGGCATTGGTTAGCCTCTAAAGAGTACTAGCGGGGATCACTATCAGGCCGGTTGTCGGCTGAGGGTTGATGGTTTTCTTCGCGAAGATAAGACGGGCCTGACAGGTTCGGGTACTTACCCTGCATACCCGCGTAGAACGCGCGAATCCGATCCATATCCCCAGCTAGATCGTTGGTGGTTTCTACGGTGGGGCCAATACCGCCGGTACGGCTACCGTAGTCAAGAAAGCTCAGTACGATAGGAACTCGGGCGCCTTTGGCAATGTGATAAAAACCCGAACGCCAGTTCTCAGAGCGATCCCGGGTGCCTTCAGCCGGAATGGCCAGAGCCAGTTTTTCGCCCGCTTTAAACCGTGCGATAACCTGGCTCACCAGATCTTGTTTGCCCCGTCGGTCAACAGGTACGCCGCCCCACGCCCGCATGATTGGGCCAGCGAGCCCAGCAAGGCCGGTGAACAGCGTGTGCTTGCCCAGCCAGTTGACCTGCCATTCGAGGGACCAGGCCATCAGCTTCATCCAGACAAAATCCCAGTTGGACGTGTGCGGAACCGCGATGATCACACACTGGTCGTGTTCCGGCGCGACACCGCGAACTTGCCAACCACACAGCTTTAATAAGGTACTAGAGAGAAATCTTTTCACAGCTCCACACTAACTGGCAGCACCTGCAGAGACAATCCAAACCTATATAATATGGCAATCCTTTTACTCGGCGATGCAAATGGGGCAATTGATTGACGGTCAGTGGGCAGATGAGCCGCCAACCGCGCGACAGGGCAAAGAGGGCCAATTTGAGCGCACCGAGAGTCCCTGGCGTGATTGGGTAGAGAGTGATCCTACAGCGAAGTTTGGAGCTGAATCGGGGCGCTATCACCTGTATGTCAATGTGGGCTGTCCCTGGGCCTACCGTGCCGTTCTCATGCGCAATTTGAAAGGCCTCACCCAGGTCATCAGTATGAGCGAAAGCCAGCCGGGTATGGGCAAGCAAGGCTGGACCTTTGTTGATGCGGCAGGTGGCAGTAGCGATCATTTCAGTGGCGTGAAGCACCTGCATGAAGTGTATAGCAATGCAGATGCGGGGTTTACCGGGCGCGCGACGGTACCGGTATTGTGGGACAAAAAACTCAACACCATTGTTAATAACGAATCGGCTGACATTCTGCGTATGTTGAATTCGGACTTCAGCGCGTTTGCCGACAACCCAGTCGACTACTATCCGACGGAGCAGCGTGATGCGATCGACGCCATGAACGCGCACATCTACGATGGCCTGAATAACGGGGTGTATCGCTGTGGATTTGCTGGCAGTCAGATGGCGTACAACGCAGCCTACCGGGAGGTGTTTGCGGAGCTGGATCGGTTAGAACGAATTCTTGCGAACCAGCGATTTCTGTTGGGCGCCGCAATCACCGAGTCTGACTGGCGTCTGTTTTCCACTCTGTTGCGGTTCGATCTGGCGTACTACAGCCGGTTTCGTTGCAACTTAAAGCGCGTTGTTGATTACCCGAATTTATGGGCGTACGCGCGGGATCTGTATCAGCAACCGCGGGTAGCGGAGACTGTGGATTGGGAGGCGTTTAAGGGGATTTACTGGTCGGGAACCGGGATTATTCCGCTGGGCCCCGAGGACGACTGGGCCGCACCGCATGGGCGTGGATAGCGGTGTGAAACAGGGGTCAGAATTAATTCTGACCCCGATCGCTGGGCCTTGGCGCTTAAACCCGCTCGATCACAATCGCCGGGGCCATGCCGCCGCCGGTGCACATGGTGATGAGCCCAGTGCTCAGGTCACGACGCTCCAATTCATCCAGCACGGTGCCAATCAGAATTGAGCCGGTGGCCGCAATGGGGTGACCCAGCGCCATTGCGCCGCCATTAACGTTGACCTTTGCTGGGTCAAGCTTGAGATCGCGAATGAACTTCGCAGCCACAACTGAGAACGCCTCATTGACTTCAAACAGATCGATGTCGTTGAGAGTCATGCCGGCTTTCTTCAGCGCTTTTTGTGCGGCGGGTACAGGCTCGTTGAGCATGAGTGTTGGGCTACCCGCAACCGTTGCCATAGCGCGAATTTTCGCGCGCGGTTTCCAACCCTGGCTGTCAGCGTATTCCTTGCTCGACAACAACAGCGCAGCAGCGCCGTCGACAACACCGGATGAGTTGCCAGCGTGGTGAACGTGGTTGATCTTCATATCTGGGTAGGCGCGAGCCACTAACTGATTAAAGGTTTCGCCGCTGCCGTCGATTGGTAAATCCATAAACTGTGAGAACACTGTTTTTAGTTCGGCCAACGATTCCATGGTTGTTCCGGGACGTGGAAACTCTTCCCGGTCGAGGGCGAGTGTGCCGTCGAGGTGGTGAACCGGTAACACGCTTTTGTCGAAGTAACCGTTATCAATCGCGTGCTTGGCGCGTTTTTGACTTTCCACTGCAAGCGCGTCTAGCTCGTCCCGCGAAAAACCGTCTAGGGTTGCGATCATGTCAGCGCAGATGCCCTGGTGCGGCTGTGCATGGATGTCGCGCAAATGCGGGTTGCCGCCGTCGATAACCAGACTGTCACCTTTTAGTGTGCCCGTGTACGACATCATTTCAACGCCGCCCGCCACGTTCATGTCAGCCATACCACTCATGATGTTGGCTGCCGCCAGGTTGACTGAGGTGATGCCGGAGCCGCAGAAACGATCGAGCGTGAACCCCGGCGCCTGGGTGTCCCAGCCGGCATCAAGTACAGCCATGCGACCGACGCAGCAGCCCTGTTTGCCTTGCTGGGTGCTGCAACCCACAATCACATCGTCTACCTCAGCGGTGTTGAGGTCGTTCCGCTGTTGAATGCCCTCGAGCACCTGTGCAAGCAGGCGTTGGGGGTGCAGTTCAGACAGTGCGCCTTTGCCGGCTTTGCCGATGCCACGCGGTGTGCGCGCTGCGTCGATGATGTAAGCGTCGTTCATGTGAGTTCCCTAATTTGATAGTCTCCACCGTCTATTTTAGGCACTCGCCAGCAACAGGACAACAGACCCGCTATGGCCAACAGACTGACCAGTATTACGACCGGCACCGGAGACGACGGCACCACAGGTATTGTTGGGGGCAATCGTCTTGGCAAAGACGACCCTCGCATCGAAGCGATTGGCTGTGTCGATGAACTAAATTGCGCTGTTGGGCTTGCCGTGGCTGAGCTTGATGACGGCTCAGATGCCGCTAACCTGCTGCAAGGGCGATTGATCGCCATTCAGCACGATCTGTTTGATCTGGGTGGGGAATTGGCAATGCCACCAGAGGTGATACTCACCGAGGCTCATCACCAGCGCCTGACGCTGTGGCAAGACGGCATGAACGACAAGCTGCCGCCACTGGCCAATTTTATTCTGCCCGGTGGCAGTAAAGCATTGGCTGGCCTGCACCTTGCACGCAGCTCAGCCCGGCGTGCCGAGCGCCGTTTAGTGGCCCTGAATCGAAGTGGGGCGGACGGTGCTGGCCTAAATGTCGCAAGCCTGATTTATCTAAATCGACTCAGCGATTTTCTGTTTGTCGCCGCGCGTTGGCTATGCGCCGAACGCGGCGATTCTGAACGGCTTTGGCAACAGAACATTCATCGCGAATAAAGCGCGAGTGCACGCTCTGCAACGGCGGTGATGGTCAGTGATGGGTTGACGCCTAGCGACCCTGGAATGATCGAGCCATCGAGCACATGCAGACCGGCGTAGACGCCGCCGGCGCCATCGAAGACGCGCCCGCGATCATCGACGACACCCTGATCACTGGTGTCGCCCATGCTGCAGCCACCCAGTGGGTGCACAGAGACCAGATTGCGGCCCAGCGTCTTGCTCCAGATTGGATTGGCAATATAGGTGCCACCGGTTGCCGCGGTCGCTTTTTCAAGCAGTGCACTAATATGTTGGAACACCGGGTCGCGCCCAGCGTCAGGCCAGTTGATGGTGAGTGCGTCGTCAGTGAGTTGCATGCGCCCTTGGCTGGCTTCGTGGGCCATCACCAAAAAGGTCTGGGTGTTGGCGACAGCACCTTTATACGCCCCGCGAGCGAGTGATTTTAACGTCCGCAAGACTTCAGCGGTGCTGTCGCCGTGATCGGTGTCGACCCCAAACAACGGTGAAGCACTGCCCAGCATCGCCGGCAACAGGGGCGCTAGTGGGCTTGGCAAAGCGCCTTCCTGAATGACAATGTTGGTTGCCAGTTTGCCACTGTTGCGCAGATCTATAAGGCCAGCGATAACCGGGCCAACGGGGTCAGCCCCATCGCGCGGAGGGTGCCCGATGCCAATGCCATTCACCCGAACGTCGTTGTTGTAGCCAAAGGCCAGCACGTCGCCATTGCCTGAGAAGCCTTCACCAAGACGCATCGAGAGCTCCAAACCGCGCGCTTTACTGCGCAACATGATCTCGGTTGAGCCCAGCGTACCGGCACCCAGAAACAGCGTTTTGCACTCCATCGAACGGGAGGTTGGTGCGGGCTGTTCGCCCTGTGCCGCTGGACCGATCAGATCGTAGTGAACGCGATAGCCCTGCGCTGTTTGTTCAACCCACTGCACCTGCGCCCCGGTAAACAACGCAGCACCTTTGTCTTTGGCGTCGTGCAGGTAGTTCATAGCCGTGGTGTTCTTTGCCCCGACATTGCAGCCTGAACAGCAATCGCCACACAGCGTACAGGCGGGTTGGCTCGCGCCAATGGTGTCTTCGCGCTCGCTGAAGGTCACATTGATCGGCGGCAAGGTCATTGTGGCGTTGAGTGCGCTGGCCTGTTGCTTGAGCGCGGTCAGTTTTTCGAGAGTTACGGTGTTGGGATACGGTGTGGACTCAAGCATCAACAACGCTCGTTTGTAACCCGCAGCAAGTGCACCATCAGCGTCATTGCGCAGCACGCTTGGCCATTCTGCGGCCTGCAAGACGGCAGCTTCAGGCTGCAGCATGACATTGCCATTGATCAGTGAGGTGCCGCCCAGGCCGCACCCCAGCAAGACCGATACATCCTCCTGCACGCGCAAATCAAACAGGCCGTCCTCGCGGCCTACATGACTGCTTTTGCGCTGCAATTGAAATTCTTGGGCCGCGTCGATTAAGGTTTTTGGAAACTCGCCGGGCACGCGTTCAGGGCCGCGCTCAAGGAGCGCAACATCTACGCCAAGACCGGCTAACCGATTCACTGCAACGGAAGCGCCGTAGCCTGATCCAATGACAATGGCCTCGTACACCGCTTTTGCCGAAGTTACGGGTGTGCTCAAACGACGATTGACGTTCATTGAATAACCACCTTCGAATCGATAGCTTTAACGTTTGATGAATCACCGCTGGGCTGTTCGATGCCGAGTGCGTGAACAGTGAGTTCACCGTTAGTATTGATGTGCATACGAAGAAAATTGCCATAGCCCGAGAGGCGTAACGAGGAGAAGGCATTGGTTAGGTTAGCGCCAAATACATTCAACGACAGCGAGAGATAAACCCCAATCACAGCGCCACCCACGCCGCCACCCAGCACCACCATACTCAGCAGAAACCAGAAAAACGAAAAGCTCAGAGTATTGAGTTGCGCGTCGAGCCAGCCGGTCACTGCGATGGCGCCACAGTAGGTAATGATCAGGCCGACAAGGTGCAGCGCCGTATGCAGGGTGCCAAGTAGCAAACGAACTCTGTTGCTGCAGTTTTCGTTAAATGCGGTCAAACCCAGGGCGGTAAGTAACAATACCAATGCGAATTCTGGTGATTTGGGCAGCATGGCCAGCATACGGGTCAGTGTGCCGCTGATACCGTCATGGTTTTCCAGCATGTTGTGAAACAGCGTGCTTACGGTTGCATCACCCACTAACAAGCGAGTCTCCAAAACCCACGCGAGCATTGTGTAAACAAAGCCCACAAACAACGACAGCTGCCAGTTACTAATCGGAAACAGCAGATTACCTAGCGTCATTTTTCGGCTGGTTGATCCTGCAGGCCAGGTGGTTTTTTTTTCAACAACCGTTGTTTGATCGGCACCGGCAAACGTGCGCAGTGTGACTGAGTCGGGGAGGGTATGGGTGGGATGCAAGAACGCGCCACCGCCGCCGGCAGTGATGAGAGCCGGCCCAGACGTCTGGCTCTCATAACGGGAGTAGTGATGCAGGTCACCTGTGAGCACCAGAGCAACGCGTGCGTTAACACTGCCGCAGAGCCTGTTTATCCAAGCCAACGCGGCGTCGTTTGCGTCAGGGTCAACCAGGGCCCAGTTCGGAAACGGCGCAATCACAATCACTCGAGCATTTGCTGACATATGTTCGCTGACTCGGCGAAAATACGCTCGCTGTGACGGGTTAACCCGATTGTCTAGCTGCGCATCCGGAGCCAACACCCACCAATCGTGCGGCAGCTGTTGGGCAAAGTAACTGTGTGTTTGACGCTTGGTCCAGCACCCAAAGGGCCACTCTGGAGCCTCTGCTGGGTCGTGGCAAAAAATATCCTGGAAGGCATGCAAACCGTCATACCAGTCGTGGTTGCCAGGTACGGCGAACATATCCGCCGTAAAGTCATCGTTGGATTCGCACGCCGCTTGATAGGGGCTTAGGGCTCGGCTCAGATACGCTTCGTGGCTAGGGTCGGGGTAAACCAGATCCCCGCCAATCAGCAACAGCTCTGCCCGGGGTAACGCGACACTCTCGAGACTCAGTTCGTTTTGGGCGAGTGCACTGGCCACAGCGTGGCTGGCTTCCCAGCCATCGCCAATGTCTGCCACAAAGTCGAACCACAGCTCGTCACGGTCGCTGTAGTCCCATGTATTGTCTTGGTTGCGGTAGTCCATGGCCTGGAGTTCGCGGTTATCGGCAATCTGCCCAACCACGGTGGCAACCAGTGCCCGAACACCAATGCGAATGAGCAACAAGGGTTGATACCAGTGCACCATGTCCGGTCGTTTGTTGCGGTTTGAGGGCGACGAGTTGGAAGCGTGAGGTGCCGGCATGAGAAGCCTGATCAGTCGAAAAATGAAGCCATTGGAAGTGTATCATCCGGCCCGTTGAAATAAGCCGGAACACAGCATCGCCTTATGCCTGATCGATCGTCCAACAAGCCTAGTGAATCCCGTCCGGATGTCGCTTCCGGAGTCGGTTCAAACCGTCTGGCCATTGATATCGGCGGGACCTTTACCGATGTGGTCTTGCAATGGCGGGGTGCGCTGCACAGCACCAAACTGCTCACTACCCATGACGCACCCGCTGACGCGGTGATGAATGGCGTGCATGAAATCATTGCCAAAGCAGGCGCGCGGCTGTCTGAGATTGACCTGGTTTTACATGGCACCACGCTTGCGACTAACGCGCTGATTGAGCGTCGTGGGGCCAAAACCGCGCTCTTGACCACTGAAGGTCATCGCGACGTGCTGGAGATGGCCCACGAGAATCGTTTTGAACAGTACGATTTGAATATTGTTCGACCTGCGCCGTTGGTGCCACGGCCTTTGCGCTTACCCGTTCGTGAACGTCTGGATGCGACTGGCGGTGTGCGTATTCCACTCGACCTTGGCAGTGTTGATGCAGCGATTGATGTAGTGCGTACGGCCGAGGTTGAAAGCGTAGCTATTGGTTTATTGCACGCCTACGCCAACCCAGTGCACGAAGAGGCGATTGCCGAGCGGATACAAAATGCACTGCCAAACATCAGTTTGACGCTCGCCAGCGCCGTCTGTCCCGAGATCAGAGAATATGAGCGTCTTTCTACGGCGGTGGCAAACGCCTACGTACGACCATTGATGGCAGGGTATATCTCGCAGCTTGAGCAGCGTCTTGCACAGGCAGGCTCGAACGCTGCGCTGCTATTGATGACCTCGGGGGGCGGACTCACTACGGCCGCTGCCGCGGCCCGTTTTCCTATTCGACTTGTTGAGTCC
>JALZVT010000106.1 GCA_023300545.1 Pseudomonadales bacterium | reverse complement strand
AACCCCAGTTTCTTTCTGGGCACAGACAGCGCGCCCCACGCCAAGCACACCAAAGAAACGGCCTGTGGGTGTGCAGGTATCTACACGGCAAATGCAGCGATTGAACTCTACGCCGAAGCCTTTGACTCGGTGGGGCAGCTAGATCGGCTGGAGGCTTTTGCCAGTCACTTTGGTCCTGACTTTTATGGGCTGCCGCGCAACCCAGAGCAGCTCACCCTGGAGCGCCGTCCGCAACGCGTGCCTGCCGAGCTGCCGTTTGGGGATGAGCAGCTTGTGCCGCTACGGGCAGGCGAAGAGATTGCGTTCTCGATTGTCGGTTAGGTTTGGGGCATCAGTTCTGGTCTGCCAACATTTGGTGGGAGTCTTCGTACCAGTGCTTCGCCCATGAAGGCAGCACGCTAGGGTCGACCGTGGTCAGGTGGGCGCGGGCTTCTTTGGGTTTGCCCGACGCTAATTGCGCATTGGCTCGCCATAGGTTCACCAGGTTCAAATCTTCAACCGGCAGCGGACAGCAGCTTGGGCGCTTGGCAAAGTCATTGGCCACCTTCAGGGCTTGATCGAAGTCTCCCCGCTGTGCCCAATACGCAATGTATTTGAATTGGAACCGGCGGTTCGATGGGAAGCGGGTAACCAGATCGTTGAGCAAAACTCCGGCTTCTTCAAGGCGTTCTGGTTCGCTGCTCATAATCAGGTCGGCGTACAGATATTTTGCGGCGTCGCCGAGGTAAAGGCCCGATTGCGCGGCTTCTTTTAAGTAGGGCAGCGACTTGGCGGAGTTGCCTGAAGGGACAAACTTTAGAAAGCGGCTGATCGCACGAACAAAGGGTGGCAGATTGTCAGCGTAATAATAGGTGATGCCAAGGTGCATCTTCGCATCCGTCAGGTCTGGATCTCGCGCGAGGGTTTGTTCTAACTGTTCAATGGTTTGCGTGGCGTTTCTGCCGCCACGAAAGTACGAGCCGCGAGCCGCATAGAGAAACGTCAGCGCAAACCGGGCTTGGCCACACAGGTAGTAGCCGTCTGAATTGTCGGGTTGTTTGGCGATTTTTTGCTCGCACAAATCCAGTGCAGCACTGGTCTCAGACTTTAATGCCGCATCAAACTGGGTGTCTTCCAGATCCCACGATAGGCGCGTGACCAGCGCGTTGATATTGAGTGCTTGACCGAGACCGCTGGCGGGAAACTGCTGCTTTAGCTGCTCACCGATCGCCGTGGCTTCCAGGTAGTTGCCTTGCAACTGCAGGTTGGTGCCTTGGCGCAACAGGGCATCCGGGGACGGCGGTTCGGTGGCGGCGTTGCATAGCGGCACGCTGAGGCAGAGGGCAAAAATTAGTTTGTTGATCAATGTTCAGTGGTTCCAAGTGTTGGCTGTCGTGATGATTGTAGCGGTGGTTGCAGCGTGGGTCTGCGCTCTAGAGTCCGGGGTAGGTTAGATTGTCGCCCAGTCGCACAAGGCCACTGCGGCTGACTCGGGCCGTAACGCCGCCGTGGCCGCGCATGGCGTTGTAACCACCTGGGCCGAGTAGCTTTTCCATTTTGCTGCAAGGGTGGCACAGGCCGGTGCACTCGAGCAGGGTATCGCCCAGGCGAAACGTTCGGTTCTTCAAGGCCAGTAGATTGATGCCCGAGATGACAATATTCCGCCTGAGGTCGGTTGGCTGTACGACTGAGCGGCCCAGACAGGACGCCAATACGGCCAGGTGCTCCTGCTGAATTAACGTCACCTGCCGTGGATTGTCGGGACGCCCGGCGAACCGATCCCCAGCAAGCCCCATTTGTTCGTCAATGAACACCTCGGGTAAGGCGATCATGGCGGCAGCGCGCGCCGGTCTGACGCCAATCCACTCCACGCGGCCTAGCTGGGGCAGGTTCTCCATTAATTGCCGCATTGGGCTGAGTTTGTCCATACCTAAAGGTACCTTCAAGGCACACAGGAATAAATGGGGGCTGAGAATTTGTCGAATACCGAGCATCTCGGTTACTCTGAGCAGGAGTTAGAGGGAGAACGACTATGGCTTCGAAACATCAAGCCGACTACGACGTAATAGGCATTGGCGCTGGCTTTGCCGGACTGGGCCTTATTCACTACATTAAGGAGGCCGGTTTATCGATTAAGGTTTTCGACCGGGCCACTGATATTGGCGGCACCTGGACCTGGAACCGCTACCCAGGGGCTGCAACCGACAGCGAGGGCTTCTATTACTGCCTGACCTTTTCCAAGGAGATTTTGCAGGAGTGGAGCTGGTCACAGCGCTACCCAGGCTGGGAAGAAACCCACCGCTATTTGCACTTTGTCGCCGAAAAATGCGACATGTGGCCGCACATACAACTCGAGACCGAAATTGTCAGCGCGCAGTTTCAGGAAGGCTCTGGTCTGTGGTTGGTGACAACCGGCAACGGCGATACCGTGACCTGCAAATACTTCGTCAGTGCCATGGGCATGATCTCAGAGCCCAACGTGCCTAACATTCAGGGCAAAGACGACTTCAACGGCCCTTGCTTTCATTCGTCACGCTGGCCGCAAGAAGGTCTCGACTACGCGGGCAAGCGCGTCGGAATTATTGGCACGGGTGCCACCACCGTTCAAATGTTGCCCGAGATGGCCAAAACAGCGGCGAGTGTGACCGCATTCCAGCGTACGCCCAACTTTGTCATGCCTGCCGTGCAGAAACCCATGACGCCGGAGTGGGAAAAAGACATCAAGGACAACTACGACAAGATCATTGAGACCTGTCGTAACCATGTTTTTGGAATGTGCTTTAACAGCCCGGTTGGACGTAACCTGGCTGATACGCCACCCGACGAAGTGCAGCGCATTCTCGAAGAGCAATGGCCCAAAGGCAGCTTTGCCTTTGTGTTTGAAACCTTTGACGATCTGCTGACAAGTGCGGATTCAAACAAGGCAGTGGCTGACTTTATTTGCAACAAAATCCGGCAGAAAGTAGACGACCCGGTAGTTGCCGAGTTGCTGTGCCCAGAAGGGTATCCGTTGTTTGCCAAGCGCCCGCCGCTGGATCACGGTTACTTCGAAGCCTACAACCGCGACAATGTGAACCTGGTGGATATCAGTGGCAAAGGCGCTCTGGTAGAGATCACCGAGTCGGGCGTTCGCACAACCGACGGTCATCACGACTTTGACATTATCGTTTTAGCAACTGGTTTCAAGGCCTATACCGGGTCACCAGAGGCCGTTGCGATTACGGGTCGCGGTGGTGCTACCTTAACCGAGAAGTGGAAATCCCAGTCGCCCTCGATCATGGGTGTCTGCGTGGCCGACTTTCCAAATCTGTTTTTGATCACCGGGCCCCAGGCGCCGTTCGCCAATCTGCCAACGTCCATTGAGCAGAACATCATGTGGATTACAGACTGCATTAAAAGCATGGAGTCGCAAGGCTACGATGTGTGTGCACCAAAGCTTGCCGCAGAAGAAGAGTGGGTTGCGCACACGGCCGAGATTCATGGGCAGACACTGATGGCCGAAGGGCACAAGGTGAACTCCTGGATGATGGGTGCCAATATCGAAAATAAGGACCCCCGAGTGCTTATCTATTTTGGTGGCGCCAATGTCTATTACGACAAGCTGCGCGAATCGGTCGACAACGGTTTTCCGGAACTGGAGTTTGAACGACTAGCCTAGTTCGCCATCACGAGTTGATGGTTTACCACAGCGAGAACCGACGCCCGCGGGGCGTTGGTATCCTGTGCGCCTCTGGCAGTTCGCAGAGCCGGTTCATCCGAGTGGTGCTGCCGTCAGCGTACTCCCAGATCAGTTGGTCATCGTCCAGGTAGCGTTGTACTACAACCGGTCCCCAACCCAACGCATGAAAGTCGAGCACGTTGTTGTTCCAAACCATTGCGGCGGACGTGCGCGGACAGTATTCGGTGTCACCCACTGTAAACAGCACATTGCCTTCGGTGTCGTTCGAATTCATTCCACCCGTACGATTGGGCCCGCCGTCGTGAATGATGCCGCTGCTGGTGATCACGGTTCTAGCGCCGCACTGCTCAACACGTTCAACGTGACCCACTTTGCCCGTCACTCCGAGCCACAAACCGCGGATGTCTTCAGCGCCCTCTACGAGAGGTTCGGTACACTCCCGCAAGACCGGCAGGGGGAAGTGCGAGTAGCTGCAACCGGGCGTATTGCCCTTAGCAATGTCGGTTGCCAATTTACCGCGGCCATCGAGAACGGGCAGTTCACAGTAATTGACGGTGCTACCGTCGCCGACGAGTGTGGCGGGATCGATGGTGAGGGGTGGGCGCGTTGAAAAGAACAGCAGGTAGAACGCTGCAACGATGATCAGGCCGGTGCCCATCCCAAGGCGAAGAGCTAGCTTAGGTAGAGTTTTCATTGGTCTATAGTGCTTTCGCTAGTGGGCGGGTCATGCTTAAGGCTCGTGAATGATCAGGTCGCTGGAATTGGCTGGCAGGTCAAAGACGTGCAGATCTTTAGTGAGGATTACGTCTTCTGGTAAACCACGCACAAACATTTTTTCAGCGATGGCGTTCATCGGTGCGGGCACCATGTGGTAAAGCGCCAGTTGCTTCACCCCGGCCGCCGCGGCCCGCTCCGGCAGGGTTGTTGCGTCAGCGTGGTAGTCGATCACGTCTCTCATGATGGTAGGCAGCACGGGCACTTTGAGTTCTTTGGCGGTGGCGATCATGGGGTCGAGCAAGGTGCGCGACAGCGCGTCGTGCAATAGCAGGTCAGCGTCTTTGGCAGCGGTGAACAGGCTGTCGCTTGCGTTGGTGTCTCCTGAAACCACCACCGAGCGACCGCGATAATCAATTCGATAACCCACAGCGGGTTCAATCGGGGCGTGTTCTACCGCAAACGAGGTTACCTTGAGCAGGTCGTCCTGCCAGACGATTGTGCCTGGGCTGAAGCTCTGGGCCTGCATTGGCCCCAGTTCTGGTGCGAGCAGCTCGGGGCCGTGATGGGCGGTTCGGTAGCCGCGATCGAGGGAGTAGGCGGCGTTAAACCCGGCCACCACCGATTCAACCCCTGGCGGCCCGTACACTGCCAACCGGTTTGATCGGCCCTGCACCCAACTGGTGAGGTTGACGTCGGGCAGAGCGGCAATGTGGTCGGAGTGAAAGTGCGTGAGCAACACGCCGTTGAGTCGACGCAAGGGCAGGCGGGCTTGGGCGATGCGTTGCGGTGAGCGGGCGCCAACATCGATCAGAAAAAAGTGCTCCGGCGTGACCACGGCGATGCAGGCCTGGGCGCGATTGGGGTCGTTGCCCAATGGTGAGGCGCTGCCACAGACGACAACGCGCAGGCCATCGAAGGTTTCAGGGGTTTGACCGAGCATGCTGGTTGCTGCGCGCTTGATCAGTGCGTCTTGCCCCGCCTCGGTGTTTAACACCAGCGCTGCTCCGGCGCCAATCAGCACAGCGATAACCAACGCAATATACAGCAGCTTTTTCATGTTGGGTTCTCTTCGGGGTAAGGCTTGTGCAGCTTATCGTGTTTTGAAAAGTAGAGCGTCGCAGCCGGTGCCGTTTAAAATCGTGTCGACCTGCGCCTGTGCTGGTTCATCCAGCAATTGGTATTCGCGGTTGATCCACTGCAGGCATTTTGCCTGGTAGGGGAAAACAGGTTGCTGCCAGGGTTTGCCGTCTATGGTGGTGTGCACTTCCTGTTCGCCGTTTTGCAGCGCCTGGGCATTTGCGAGTAAGGCGGGTACGTACGTGCGGCCGATTTCTGTTAACAAATCGCCCAGAATTGCTCGAGCATTGTCGACTGCCATCCAGGCCTCCTCCGGTGCGGGTTGGCCACTGAGGTCGTCCACGAGATCGGTCCACGCGTGCACTCGCGGTGCCTTTTGCAGGCATATGGCTGCGGGCGTGGGGTCAAACTTTGCAAGCTGCGTGAGCTGAGCGTAAATGCTGAAGTCGGCGGATGAGGGGCGCGAACCCAGCACAAATCTCTGGGTTTCGATCAGTGCGTTCATCACATCGAGAAAACGCTCGTAGCTGGCCTCAATAACGGGCGCCGTGATGTCGTTGGAGCCGACCACGTAGAGTCGGGAGATTTGTCGTTCGGCGATATAGCTCGTGCGTTTTTTGAGATCGTCTTTTGACCCCTGTATATCGCTCCAGTGGGCCAGAATCGTGCCAGCCATGGCGATATCGGCTGCGTAATACCAACGGTAGTGGAACATGGCTTTGGTGAGCCATTCGTCCGCGTAGTCTTCGATGAGGTAGTTGAGGAAGTTGAGTACCGGGTTGGCAGGAAGCGTGGTTCTGCCAGTAATCTGGGATTCGAAGCGACGAATGAGCGGGGTGGAATCAACAACGGCTTCCAGTTCGCCCTGATTTTCAGCTTGTTCACTGGGTAAATAGAACGTGGGCAATAACCCCACCTTGGCTTCTGGCAAGCCGTGGTCGGTAACCTGGTCGCCGATGAGTAACTCATAGCGAATGTGCCTGAAACGCATGTAGGCCAGCATTTTTCGGGTGTAGGGAGAGCCAGGCATGCCTTTTAGTTTTAAAGGTTGGTTGAGCTGCATGGGGTAGTTCCTTTGCTGGTTTCACCACTTAATAATGATAAGCATTATTATCTGATAAGATCTTAATGTAAATCGAAGGGTGAAGAACGGAGAATGCTAGAATAGGGCTTAGTTTTTGGGGTCGGGGGGACCTATCATGCTGCTTCGCTACTCTTTTCTGCTGTCTCTGGGCGTGCTTTTACTCGCTTCTTGTCAGGCGAATAATCCATCTGTTGCCGGCGCCGCTGATCTTGACGCTGTGGTCTCGTCGCCGGCGGATCTGACGCCAGCCATTGGGACCACCGAAGATCGACTGACGTTTGTCGATTCGCTGTTTAAGGGCGGCGAGCAATACAAAAACTTCAACCGACTCAAAGAGCTATTCCCGTCTTACACCATTAGCGCCAGTCCTACGCCCTATGTGTTTGCCTCGGGTGTAAATCTTTCATTGCCTGCTGAATATGCGTTCGCGGGCGCTGACAAGAGTAGTGCTGCGCTGCTGGAGGAGACCCACACCAGTGCGTTGTTGGTTATTCAAGACGGTAAAATTCGTTATGAAAATTATTGGCTGACCGGCGGTGAAGACGTCAACTGGATGTCGTTTTCGGCGGGCAAGAGTTTTGTCTCGGCGCTGATTGGCATTGCGATCGACGATGGCCTGATCGAGAGCGTTGAGACGCCCATTACCCGCTATGTGCCTGAGCTTCTTGGCTCGGCCTATGACGGGGTGCGGATCAAAGACGTGTTGCAGATGTCCTCCGGTGCGCGCTGGAATGAAGACTACAGCGACCCCAATTCAGACATTATGCGCTACGGCCGTATCTGGGCAGGCTCGGGCAGCGGTTCGTTTGATGCGTTTACGGCGACCCTGGTTCGAGAGCGAGAGCCAGGCACTTATAATTACTACAACTCAACCGATACCCAGGCTCTGGGTATGTTGGTGCAGCGTGCTACCGGCATGACCCTGTCGGCCTATACCCAGCAAGAACTCTGGCACCCCCTGGGTATGGAGCATGACGCCTACTGGATAACCGACAAGGTGGGCATGGAAATGGCGGCGGGTGGAATGCAGGTTGTGGCGCGCGATTACGCCAAGCTTGGCCAACTGTATTTGCAACAAGGTCAGTGGCAAGGCCAGCAGATTGTGTCAGCTGAGTGGGTTGCCGATTCGTTGCTGGCGGACAGCGCGCATTTGCAGGCTGATGCGCACCCGGAGTACCCATTGGGTTATGGCTATCAATGGTGGTTGCCGGTAAGTGCTGAAGGTGAGTTCGCAGCCCTTGGGGTCTACAACCAGGTGGTCTACGTTAACCCCGCGAAAAATCTGGTCATTGTGAAATTGTCTGCCAACCCGAGTTACGGTCTGACGAATGAGGACGCGTCGTATCGAGAATTTGAGACCTTTGAGTTCATGAGGGCCATTGGAGCCAGTTTGTGAAAGCCTGGGTTTTTGTGGCGCTGCTGTGGTCGCAAGCAGCCCTTGCAACCGCCATCGATTTTACGCGATTTTTGTTTGTTCCTGAGCAGGAAGATGCTGCGCTCGTTCGCCACGAAACTCGTTTTAGCGCAACCGCAGGGCCAGCGCGTTTATCGCTCAACTGGCCACAAAGCCTGGGCGTACTCGACATAAAACTCAATGGCGCAACGCTTGCGGTGCCGTCAGGTCAGAGTGAGGTTGCGGTCGTCTTACAACCTTCCAATCTCATTGTGTTGAGTCTTGCTGAGGGTTCTGCCGGGCGTTCAGCAGCCGATCAATTTGAGGTTCGTATTCGGCAGCGCGCTGAGGTAGAGCTCAACGTTATTTCCCGCGTGCACTTCAATACTAACGTCAGTGATTTTACGGCGGCGCGTGAGTTTTATGGCAAGTTGGGGTTCACAACGCTCACCGGTTTTCCGGACACGAATACCCAAGCCATGGCGCGTGCCATTGGTATTACCACACCAACCCAATACGACGGTAGTGCTGGGGGTGAGGCCGGGGGTTATCAGTTGCACGGTGAGTTGATTGGGTTGGGGTTTATGAGTGGCTCGATCGATTTGATTGAGTTCAGCATTCCACGCGACGAAAGCCCGCCCTATGCGCGCCTCAACCACCTGGGCATGGCGCGAGCAGTGTTTTACACGACCGATATTGACGCCGATTACGCGTATATGCGCGGCCTGGGGGTAGACATGCTGTCCGCACCGGTTGCCCGTGCAACCCGGCAACGCTTTCTGATCTTTAAAGATCTTGATGGCACCTTCTACGAACTGCGCGAGCACGACGGCGATGTGGAGGACACTGAGACCACACACATCAGTGAGTTTGGTCCTCTGAATATTAACGTGAGCGACCTCGAGCGATCCCAGGCCTGGTATCAAATGATGGGGCACAGCATTGGTGAAACAACCTTCACCTCGCCGACAACCGAAGTAGCTAATGCACTGGGGTTTACGCAGGAGGTTGCTTATGTGTCATCCGCTGCCGTGTTGCCCGGTGATGGCAGTAGTCTGGAACTCGTGCAATGGGTGAAGCCGACGGCTGCGGAGCGGGCTTACCCGTTGCCGGTCAATCATCTGGGTATTCATCGCACGGCGTTTGCCACTAGCGACATCGAGGCTGATGTCGCGACACTCGTGGCCCAGGGTGTTGAGTTGGTCTCGCCGATTACACCCTGCTGTTCAGGCCCGGATTCCTCCGGCCGAATCATTGCGTTTTACGACCCGGACGGCACCATTGTGGAGCTGGTTGAGCAACCGGCAATGAACTGGGTATTGCCGGTTCTCCTGTGGTTCCGCGATACGTTTTAGCCTTGGTGGACTACCACTCGTTGACGTGCATGATGGTGTTCGCATCAGGACGATAGGCAGGCTTGAAGCTGGTGCCTTTGGTGTAGGCAAGCGGAATGCATGCCACCTGCATGTAGTGCTCGTAGGGAATGCCCAACAACTCGGCGACCACTTTTTCCTGGGTTAAATGCAGGGTGGTCCAGGCGCTGCCGATGCCTCTGGCCCGTGCCGCGA
Organism: Pseudomonadales bacterium; assembly: GCA_023300545.1. Classification (GTDB taxonomy): domain Bacteria; phylum Pseudomonadota; class Gammaproteobacteria; order Pseudomonadales; family Azotimanducaceae; genus JALZVT01. The sequence goes on along the minus strand of JALZVT010000106.1, from coordinate 15,258 downwards.
GCATAAAGCTCCATGCAGCCGGAATAATTGAGCCAAACTGCGAGGCCTGTGACAGCTGATCTTGGGCCTCACCAACGTCAGTGCGGCCAACCAGGCAAGGAATCATGAGTACGGGAGCTTTAGCCATGTTGTCAGCCAGGTATTGGGCTGAGGTGGTAGAGCGCTCTTGGCTTGCTTCCAGACCTTCGTCGCCGGTGCCGCGATGCAGAGCGTGGATGGCGAAAGGCATGTTTTGATAAACGTTCCAGGCTGCGAGGTAAATGTCAGCAATCTGCTTTTTCTTTTCAGCGTCAGTGACAAACATAAACTGCCAGCCCTGGGCGTTGGAGCCAGTAGGGGCTTGCATCGCTAGAGTTAGGCATTCGTGCAGAACGGATTGCTCAACCGGGCGATCGAAGTCGAGTCGCTTGCGCACGGCGCGGGTTGTGCTGAGTAGTTCGTCGTTGCTGAGGTCGAGTTGGGGGTGCGTGCTCATGTTGGGTTCCACTTAAAATTTGATAGGTGAATGTTATTGGCGGGTGTGCCGGTGGTTGTTAGTCGGTGCACCATTTGTTGCGCTGGGTGAACAATACGATAGCCAGTAGTGCCAGTACACCGTGCAGTCCAAAGCCGACAGTCTGGCTGGGGTCCATGCTCAGAGCGATAAACAGGCTGATGTGAAAGGTCATTAGTATACCCAGTACCGGGGTTACGGCAGCGAGCGTTGAACGCTTGGTCCAGATCCAGCCGATAGCACTGCCAATGGCAATAACCGCAAAGCCGTAGTTCATGGCCCAGCGGCTGCCTTCGATAGGTTCGGGTGCCTGTAAACCCAGCGGTCCGCTAATCAAGCTGACGGCGGCGAGGGCCTCGGCCAGCAGGTTGAGAACTAAAAAGACGGTGAAGAGGGTTTTCATGGTGGTGTCCTGTGTAGAGGTCTAGGTGGAATCAGCGGTTAACTGAGGGTGTGGCGTTGTGGCGTATCACGGTAGTGCCGGATAGGTAATCGTGCAGGCAGCGTCTGTCGTTGCCAAAAATGAAGACCTGATCGAGTATCGGGAGTAATGCCAACGGTGATAACGCTGCACTAAGTAGACCGAGGAAAAGTACCGGAAAAAACAGCGCGCGCAGACAGATGAGCTTCCACAGTGGTGCGGGCGTCTGGTGGTTGGTTGTAACGATCGCAATACCCATTATGCGCTTGCCGAGGGTTTGGCCATGCCGCCACAGGCCGTAGCCGTTGAGCAACAGGTAACTGGCAATTGCGAGTAGCAGTACCCAGATTGCCCATTGGTTGTTGGCGTAATCTTCAGCGTCTTCGAGCACATCGGTCAGCATGATCAGTAGGACGCTGAGTAGCGGGACCAGCAGCATATCGATGAGCGTGGCTGTCAGGCGTCGGCCTCGACCGGCGAGTGGGTATGAGGCACTCATTGTTGTGCACCATTAGAACCAGCAAGCGCGGTATCGACCTGAAACACGAGTAGGGCATTGCCGCCACGCTGCTGACCAACGTAGCCGTAGCCCGCACTGACCACCAGCAGATCGTCCGCCACCATTGGGCCGTGTGCATCAAAGGCGCCGCCCGCTGTTTCGGTGGCGTTTACGCTGTCGAAGTCGCGCCAGGCGTCAAACGACCAGAGCTTTTTGCCAGTGTCAGCGGCCAGCACTTCTAGGTAACCGTCCATGCTGCCTGCGATCACGACGTTGTTCGTAGCCAAGGGGGCCGCTGACAGGCCAAAGGTGCATTCCTGTTCGTCACAGCGTGAGGCGCGGGTGTAGTGCCAGCGAACGACGCCGGTATCCAGGTCGAGTGCGTAGAGCCCTGGAGTGGGTTCGCCGGGTGCCGGAAAGCCGATAACTTCTTTGTCGCTGATCGGCACATAGGCAAGGTTTTCTGCTTCGTTAGCCGCAAGCCCCCAGTGCACGCCACCGATGATGCCGCCACGACCGAGTTTGGTGGTCCAGACCCGTTCGCCGGTTGCCGCGTCCATCGCATGGGCGTCAGCCGACTTCTGGCCAGCGATCAGTAATTTTCTACCGGCTTTGGTGTGTACCAACATGGTTGGCGCACCAAAGTCGACGTCGGGTCCGGTTGGCTTGCCGCAGTTTGGATGGTTGAGTGCTTCTACGTTGCACGCCGCCGTGTACACATCGTTGGCGGTGAACTGTTCCACCCACAACTTTTCACCGGTGCTGCCTTGCAACGCAAAGATGGCATCGCTGGTGTCAGTGGTTGGATGGGTGTAGTTCTGCCCGGTGCCAAAATACAGTCGATCGGTGTCAGCATCGTAACTGGGCGCGCCCCAGACGGGCGCGCCACTGGGGCCGTAGTTCTGCACAAACAACCAGTGGGTGCGGGTTTTCTCGGCCGGTGCCTCGATAGTGGGTACATACCAGCGCTGTTTACCGGTTGCGATATCTAGCGCGGCCATGCCGCCGCTGGTGGTGCAGCACCCGTAGAGGGGGTTGACGGCTAGAACCACCTCGAGCGAGGCCACAGGTACAAATACAGTGGTAGGAGTGACCAGCGGGGTGCCGGAGTACCAGGGCACGGGTTCGTCAGCCACATTGGCGTGCCAAATTAGCTCACCGTCGGTTGCATCGATTGCAAAGACACCCTTGAGTCGATCGTTGAAAATAATGATCTGCCGTTGGTCTATCGTGGCTGAGACCAGCGCGCTACTGATCGGGCCGGTGTGAGGGTAAAGCCAGCGCTCGCAACCGGTTTCACGATCTAGCGCCACAATGCCGCGACCACCGTCGCCAACAAAGATGGTGTCTTCGGTTATGAGTGGATAAGAGCGCGGGGTTGTTTCAGCAAGGCCGTAAACCCATTTCAGTTTGAGGTTTGTTGCGTTGTTTGCGGTGATCGACGACCTGGGCTGATAGCGAGTGTTGCGGTGATCTATGCCCCAACCCTTTGAGTAGGAGGACTCAAGCCCGGGAGTGGTTGCCACGTCGCAGGCGGCCATAACCGTCTGGCTGCTAAGCATGCCGAGGCACAGTACGGCCAAGGTTTTCAAATGTACATGCAGGCGGCTTGGTCGCTGGGTGATGCGTTGCATGAGCGTCATTGGGTTTACTGCAGCGAAAATATTTGGCTGGTGAACTGCGGGGTCAATCATACGTTTGTTGCGGGTTCCTTTGATGAGGGAGGGATGAGGTGGGGGATGAGGCTGGGTAGAGCTGCAGGGCCGCCGTATAGCCGATTAGTATTCCTTACTTTGCTACGCGCGGTACAGAGATTTGCGCTATGACGCTGCAAAAAGGTTAGTCTGGGGAATAGGGTAATACTCATAAGAGGGAGAAAGTTATGGATCAAAAACTAAAAGTTATGGCACCGATTGCTGGCTGGGTGCTGTGCGCTGGGTTAGCGGCCGGTTGCGCGACGTCTGATGTGGGTGTTGCTAGTGTGGTTGGTGCCAGCGCGCAAGTGGCGCCGGCGGAGGCTGCGGTAGCCGAAGAGGGGCCTTCCCTCGCGGACACCATGCAGGCGTTTGCCTCATCGCTCAAACTCGACTCGCCAACCGACATCGGGCTGATGGCGCGGTTTCATTTTGCCACTCACACCAAAGACTTTGATAAGGCCCGCGCCTTTTATCGCATGCTGGGTTACACCGAAGGTATTGGTGGTTTTCCGTTATCGAATACGCACCAGATGGCGCGCGCACTTGGCATGTTTGATGAGTGCCAGTATGAGCTGGCCAAGGGTGAAGTGATTTCGCTGCCCGGAAGCCTGAATGCCGCCAACATTGATTTGTTGCAGTTTAAAACGCCGTTCAACCCTGACGCACCTTATGAGTTGCCCAATCATCTGGGCATGGCTTATGCGGCGTTGTTAACGACCAATCTGGGCAGCGATGTTGAATTCTTAAAGAGCAACGGGGTGGAGTTTTTGTCAGAGCCCTATGGCGTGCCAGGCAATCGCTATGTGTTTTTCCGCGACCCTGAGGGCGTGCTGTACAAACTTATGGAAACCGCGCCGCCGCATGGTGATCCAGAGCAAGACATGCATCTCACCGCGATGCCTTACATTGGCATCAACGTCAGCAACCTTGAGGCCTCGCTCGAGTTCTATCGAAAGTTTGGCTACACCCAGCAGACAGCGCTCAGCCAAACCAGTGGCTCCCTCGAAGAGGCAAGGGTATGGGGTTTAGATAAGCCCTTTAAAATGAAAGGCGCAGACATTGCGTTGGGGCGCGGAGATCAGCACGTGCTGCGTCTCGTGCAGTGGATCGATCCGTACAATCCAGAAGCCGCTTACCCCCCACCAATCAATCACATCGGTATCAATCGCATTGCACTGATGGTGCCAGACATGGACCGTGCAGTTGAGGTTTTGAAAGCTCAGGGTGTTGAGTTTTTATCGGAGCTTGCGCCCTGCTGTACAGGTACGGCCGAGGACGAAACGGCGATCGTGCATGCGATAGATCCGGACGGTGTGTTTCTTGAGTTGGTGGGTGGTATCGCCAAGCGGCCGCTCAAGCCTCAACCACAGGGTTGCCCTGTGCTTGAGATCAAAATGCCACCGCCTGTCTAGGCGTTCTAGACGTTGCGAAGTACTCGAGCGGAGTGCGCGTTGTCGCGTTACCGCTCGAGCATTAGCAGAAGATTGCCCGGCATGTGGTTGTACAGACCATAACCCGAGCTCAGAGCGACTCGGTTGTTCTGGGCAACGGGGCCAGCCGCGCCGCCAAACGCACCCCCTGCGGTGGTCGCGCCGTTTACGGTGACAAAGTCTGCTGTGGTGTCGAGTTCGTAAACCAGCTTTCCGCTAGCGACGTTGTAACCCCGTACCACGCCATCCATTCCGCCCGCCAACACCATATCGTTAATCACGCTGATGCTCTGTGAGACACCGGGGTGGCAGAACGCACGAGCGTTACACACGTTGGGACTTTTGGCGTACCACAGGGGTTCGCCGGTATCGATGTTAAGGGCGTGTACACCTGGCCGGGCAGGGTCAGGGTAAGTGCGACCGTCGGGCATGTCGGTGACCGGCACGTAAATTCGCTGGCTGTCTGCTGCAATGCCAAAGTGAATGCCACCCTGGATGCCACCTCGACCAACGCGTTGTGACCAGAGATGCTTGCCGGTGTCCGCGACTATGGCGTGCACCACACCCGATTTCTGGCCGCCTATAACCAGGTCGCGACCGTCTGAGGTGGTGGCGATCAAGGTTGCCGCTCCAAAGTCATAGTCAGGACCGTTTTCTTCCGGGCAATTGTCGGGTGTGAGTGAGTCACAGGCGGTGTTCCAGGCGTCACGAGCAGTGCCTTGCCAGCTCCAGGCAATACTGCCGTCGGAGAGGTTCATCGCCATCAGCGCATCTGAGGTTTTGGTTGCCGGCGACGAGGCATTTTCGCCGGTGCCGACATACAACCTGCGGCGTTTGGTATCGATGCTTGGACTGTTCCAGACCACTGCGCCTGAAGGCCCGTATTGGGTCGTACCCGAGGCGTTCTTACCTTGGGAGGTGGGTGGCTGGGCAATGGTGTGGGTTTGCCATTCGATGGCGCCGGTTTGGCGGTTCATCGCAACGACAGAACCGCGGAAGGTGCAGCATTCATACAGTGGATCGACTGCGTTGCTGACCTCGAGGGCGGACACGGGGACGTACAGCCGGTCTTCGAACAGCGAGGGTGTGCCGGTGATGGTGGCATTGGGGTGTGTGTCGGCCCGGGTGCGCCACTGCTCTTTACCTGTTGTTGCGCTAATGGCATAGACGGTGCCAAGCACGTCGCCGAAGTACAGCAATTGCCCGGCGGGGCCCTGGGTTTCATCACCGATAATACCGGTGCGCACTTCGCTGGCGGCTTGAAACTGCCAGCGCACGCAACCACTGGCTGCATCCAGCGCCAGCACTTCGCCACTGTGGCTGCCGGTTATCAGCAGGTCGCCCACAAACAACGGTTGTGAGCGAGCGCGGTTGGCACCGTTGAAGGCAAAAGCCCAGAGCGGTTTGAGTTCGTTGGCATTGCTGCCAGTGATGGATGTGATGTCGCTGGTCAGATGCCGTTTGTTGTCTGGGGTGAGGCCCCAGTTACGGGTTTTAATGGCTTGTGTTGCGGCAAGCTTTGGAGCGCCCGCGTCGCAGGCGGTGTAAGCGGGGCTGCTAGCGGCCACCGATCGGCCACCCAGGTATTCTGCAACGTCGCGCTTTTGCTCGTCGCTGAGCTGGCTTGACTGGGCTTGCATAAGTCCGCTGGTAAGCGCGCGAAGTATGGTTTCGGGTGTCATCAAAACCAGCATCTGGCGGTGCGGCGCGCGTTCAATAGCCCCTTCGTGGCAGGCCGCGCAGGCGCGTTCGTAGTGGGCTTTGCCGGGCAAGCTGTCACGCGCCTGTTCTGCAGCGCGCATGGCCTGCTGGCTGTTGGGGTCGATGTCTTTGCCTGACTGCAACTCTGAGTTGCTGCAACCGCTAAGACTAATGGCACCCAACACTAAAAGTGTTGACGCTAGTAGAGAACCTAAGGGGGTCTTTAACATGCTGGACTCCTGCTTTTATTGGGTACTGTATTGGTTAGCGAACGTTGTGTTGCCCGCCGTCAACCGGAATGAGTTGGCCGGTGATAAAACCGGAGGCGTCTGATGCCATGAATACCATGACGGGGCCGAGATCGCGGTCGGGGTCGCCGTATTCTTCACCGAGCGCAATGCTCTGCAAATTGCGCCAATAGTTGGCTTCGTTTTGCTGGTCGTTCGAGCGGGCGCGGGCTTCGTGGTACATCGGTGTGGCGATGGCCGGAAGTATGGCGTTAACGCGCACCTTGTCTTTGCCCCAGGTACCTGCCGCTGTTCGCGTCCAGGCGTGCACCGCGCCTTTTGAAACGGAGTAGGCAGCGGCTGAAGGTTCAGCGCGCTGACCTGAGATAGACCCAAAGTTGATGATGGATCCGCCGCCGGCTGCCGCGATGTAAGGATAGGCGGCCTGGTTGGTGAGCATGGTGCCTCGCACGTTCACCGCCTGCATTAGATCCCAGTCTTCGACGGAGACATCGCTTGCGCTGCCCGAGCGGTGGATTGCCGCCGGATGAGCAAGGACGTCCAAGCCGCCCAGTTGTTTTACCGCGCTGGCAAAGACAGTGGTGACGCTGGTTTTGTCAGCCACGTCGACGCTCATATAGGTTGCATGCCCCGAGCCGCCGCTGCTTGCGTTGGTGCAAACGGCGGTGCCGTCAACGTCGTTTTGATCCATGCCCACGACCTGGGCACCCGCGTTAACGTAGGCGCGAACAGTCGCAGCACCCATGCCGCGGGCGCAACCCGTCACAATAATGCGTTTGTTGTTCAAATCCATGGTGTTTCTCCTTCCCGGTTTTACTTTACCGCCTATCCACCATAAGCGCATCTGGGTTGGCGCGTGTTTTCTGGGTTGGGCTTCTTGTGTGGCTATTGCTGCTAGTATCGGTGGGTCGGTTGTCTTTTGTTGAATCCTGGGGAGGAATTCATGCGGGATCCTGCTGCGCATCGTATTCGTTTATCGACCATTGGTGACCTGCTGTTGGCGGTCGCTGACGAGGTGCCTGATAACCCGGTTTTGATCTTCCCCGATGCTCGGCATTCCTACGCAAGTATGGTGGCGGCCGCCTACTCACGTGCACGTAGCTTGCATGCGCTTGGCATTGGTGCCGGCGATGCGGTGGGCCTGCTCATGCCAAACGCTCTGGAGTACATGGAATTACTGCTGGGTTGCCAACTCATCGGCGCGCTGGCGGTGCCGATGAATGCCCGCTATCGCGCCTCTGAACTCACCTATGTAATCGAAAACGCCGACCTCAAAGTGTTGATCACCTCAGATCTTGTCTCAGAATACGCTGACTTTGGCGAGTTGCTGCATCGCGCTCTGCCGGAGCTTGCGCAGGCAAACGTAGGCGAGGCTCTGCAACTGGACGCTGTGCCCTTGCTGACTCACGCGGTTATGTTTGGTCAGTCGGCGCCCAGAGGCTTTATGTCTCAAGCGCAATTTGAAGCGGCTGAGGAGAGCTGTGCACGTTCGGTGATTGATCTCCTTCGTGCGCGGGTGCGCGTCGAGCAACCCGCCATCATGATGTACACCTCGGGCACAACGGCCAACCCCAAGGGCTGTCCACTCAGTCACGCGCTGCTGACTAGAAACGGCGCGAATATGAATCGTGAACGTTATTTTCTAGATTCGAGTGACGTTTTCTGGGCACCACTGCCGATGTTTCATATGGCTGCAATACTGCCGTTTCTAGCCTGCCTTGATGCCGGCGCGGCGCTGGCGTCGATGACGCACTTTGAGGCGGGTGCCGCACTTGCCATGATGGGGCGAGAGCGGGTGTCAATTGCGTTCCCGGCCTTTCCGACTATTACCAATGATCTTATTAACCATCCTGATTTTTCGAGTACCGATTTATCGCGCTTGCGGCGCATTAACAATGTTGCCCCCGTGGAATCGTTGCGGAAATTTCAGGCGGCTTTTGCGCCAGCGGTGCAGACCGGTGCTTACGGGATGACTGAGGCTGGTGGGGTGATTGCATTCAATCATCCCGACGAAACGCTGGAAAGCCGGCTAACAACCTGCGGTGTGCCGTTCCCGGGTATCGAGGTGCAGATTACCAACCCTGATACGTTGGAAGCTGTTGCTGTGGATGGTCGAGGCGAGATGTGGATTCGAGGCTATTGCGTCTTTGATGGCTACCACAGGTCGCCCGATAAGAATGCAGAGGCGTTTCACGAGGGCTGGTTTCGCAGCGGTGATCTGTGCAGCGTGAATGCTGCCGGCGCGATCAGCTATCACGGGCGTATCAAAGATATGCTGAAGGTGGGCGGGGAAAACGTCGCCGCGATTGAAATTGAATCGCACTTAGCAAAGCATGCTGCGGTGCAGCTTGCTCAGGTAATTGGTAAGGACGACCCGCGGTTGCAGGAAGTGCCGATCGCCTTTGTGGAGCTGGTACCAGGCGGCGTGGTGGATGCGGACGCGCTCATTGCGCACTGTAAGGGTGAGATGGCCAGTTTCAAAGTGCCTAGAGAAATCCACTTTGTTACCGACTGGCCCATGTCGAGTACCAAGATACAGAAGTTTCGGCTCAAAGATTTGCTGGTAAATACCCAGTGAATACACCGGCACCAACCCGTTGGCCTAGTGCTCGTGCCGGTTGGTATGCCACCTTTATTCTGACTGTTGCGTACACCTTTTCGTTTGTCGATCGTCAGGTATTGAACCTGTTGGTGGAACCGATTCGACACGACCTTGGCGTCAATGATACGCAGGTCAGTTTCTTGCAGGGACTGGGGTTTGTGATTCCCTACGTGTTGATGAGTGTCCCTGTTGGGCGACTGGTGGATGTGTTCGATCGCGTCAAGGTGTTGATAGGCGGCGTTGCCGTGTGGAGCATCACCACCTTTAGCTGTGGACTGGCTGGCAGTTACACGACCTTGCTTGCCGCTCGTATGGGTGTAGGCGCGGGGGAGGCGTCAGTGACACCCGCCGCCTGGTCGTTACTACCCGACTATTTCCCACCGGAAAAACTGGCGCGCCCGGTGAGCGTGTATCTGATGGGCCCATATCTGGGTGGGGGGCTTGCGTTGATTGGTGGCGCCTATGTCATCGAATGGACGGGTACCGGTGAGGTGACGTTGCCGTTGCTTGGCGCCGTCGCCGGCTGGCAATTCACGTTTATGATGGCCGCGCTGCCGGGCATTGCGATCATGGCGCTGTTAACCACCTTGCCGCGTGTTACGCGGCGCTTGCCAGAGGCGAGCGCGGCCGCCGCCATACCGACGCCGAGCTTTCGCGACGTGCTGGCGTTTATGCGCGCCGAGGCTCGAATCTATTTTGCCGTATTGATTGGTGTGCCGTTTCTGGTAGTGATTCTCTACGGACTGCAGGCTTGGGTGCCGACCATACTGGTGCGCATTTTTGGCTGGGAGCTGGCGGTAGCGGGCAAAACCTATGGCATTGTCGCGTTGCTGGCGGGCTCTTGCGGCGTGCTCACTGGGCCGTTCTTAGGCAATCTACTGCGCAAACGTGGGCATGCAGATTATCCGTTGCTGATTGGCGCCGGTGCAGCCGCGGCGGTGATGCTGAGCATGTTTGCGCTGCTGTGGCAGACCAGTGGAACGGGGGTGTTGGTCTGTGTGGCTTTTGCCAGTTATTTTGTCACGGTGCCACTCGCGTTGATGGCCTACGTCATTCAGACCGTCACGCCGGCGAACATGCGGGGCGTGATGGCGGGGCTTTATGTGGTGAGCAATAACGTGATCGGTCTTGGCCTTGGGCCAACCCTGGTTGCGGTTACCACCGACTACATTTTGCAGGACAGCGATAAGGTGCATGTGTCGCTTGCACTTGTGTCGCTGGTGGTGGCACCCATTGCAATGCTGTTGCTTGCGAGTGGTAGGAAATCGTTAAGAGCCTATGCTGAGGCCGCGTGAAGCGAGCCTTACGCCGGCTTAAATTGCGGTAACTGCACCTCGCCGCGCGGCTCGTAGGTTATTTGAACCGCCATGCCGATGTGCACGCGCTCAGGGTCGCAGTGAAGAATATTAGCCATCATGCAGGGGCCTTCAGCCAGTTCTATCAATGCCACCGCGTAGGGCACATCTGCGGCGTACGCTGCTGACACGGGCACCCTGTTGATCGTGAAGGTACGAACCGTGCCGAGGCCGCTCACCGCGACTTGCGCAAGGTTATCGCTGCGACAGGATGTGCATCGAACCCGCGGATAGTGTTGCAGGTTTTGGCAATCTTCACAGCGTTGAATGGTCAGTTCGCCACGCTCGCACGCATCCCAAAATGGTTGGGTTTCTGGACTAGGACGGGGTACTGGCTTGGGGGCTGATTCGGTCATTTTTGTTGTGCTCCTAGAGCGTTTCTTCGCGGCCCAATACCAGACTGCAATGACTCGATAAAATGCCACCCTGGGCATGCACGAGCCCCAGGTGGGCGTTCTGTACCTGTCGCTCACCGGCGGCGTGACGCAGTTGTTGAATGCTCTCAGTAAGGGCAAACATCGAACCCGGATTGCCAGGATGGCAATGCGACAACAATCCGCCGTGGGTATTAACCGGTAAGGTGGCGCCGAGGTTTGCTTCACCGGCTGCGAAAAATTCGCCGGCCAGGCCCGTCGGGCAAAATCCGAGATCTTCCATCTCAATAAGCACAACCGGTGTAAAGCAGTCGTAGATCTGGGCGAAGTGCATGTCGCTGGGCGTAAGTCCTGCCGCCTCAAAGGCTCGCTTGCCGGAGTGGCGTGCGGCTGAGGTGGTGAGTGATGCGGCCTGGCTAATGTGTTCGTGGCTGAGTGCTTCGCCCGCGCCGAGCAGGTAAACGGGTGCATGTGGTGCGCTTTTGGCGCGATCCGCACGGGTGAGGACCACTGCAGAACCGCCATCAGACACCAGCGAGCAATCAAGCAGTCGCAGCGGGTCTGCAATCATGCGGCTGGCAAGCACATCGTCGATGGTGATGGGGGTGCGTTGTTCAGCGGCTGGGTTGAGTGCTGCGTGGTTGCGAGCGGTGACGGCGACGGCTGCAAACTGTTCAGGGGTTGCGCCGTACTCATGCAGATACGCGTTGGCGATCAATGCGTAGTAGCCTGGAACCGTCGACCCGTAAGGGGTTTCGAACTGGGCGTGACCGGTTGATGACTGCATGATTTTGGCCTGGTCTCGCGACAGGCCAGTACGCAGGCTGTCAGCCATAGAAATCACCACCGTGTTGCACATGCCCGCCGCGATAGCGCAGGCCGCCTGATAGATCACACTGAAGGTGGTGCCGCCGCCGGCACTTGCGGTCACGCAGTAGCGGGGGGTGATTTGCAGGTACTCCGCCATCATTTGCGCGTGATACATGTGCGGCTCGGCCATGCTGGTGCAGGTGACCAAGCCGTCAACGTCGTCGAGGGTGAGACCGGCGTCAGCGATGGCGGCCAGTGCCGCCTCGGCGCATAACGCCGTCGGGCTAATGCCGGGAAGTTTACCAACGGCGGTGTCGGCCGCGCCAATCAAGGCGGTTGCGCCACGAAGACTCACTTGGCCACCGTGCCGTGTGACCACAGCACCACGGCCTTGCCGGGTGTGATGATCTCGTCGCGTTCGTTTTTGACAAACAGGTCAATGTGAATTTTGTCCGCGTCGGCTGAGCGGGTTACTTCGGTGACTATGCCGCCTGATGTCAGAGTTTCGCCGATGAAGGCAGCGATGCGATTACTGTAGTCGAGTTCGGCAAGCATGAGCGTGTCTGCTTCCGGCTGGTTTTGCAGCCAGTCATCCACCACCTGTGTCATCCAATCACCAATCATCGGCCCGGCAATAACAAGACCGTCATAGCCCTCTTCTTTGGTGGCGTAGGGCAGGTCATAGTGAATGCGATGGGCGTTCCACAGGGCTGCGTTGTAAAAAAACAGTTCGGCGTTGTCGGGTGTGTGTTGGCGGCTCGGTAACAGAGCGCCAACGTCGAGTGACTCAACGGTACTCATCGCAATATTCTCGTTGTGGTTTCTGTGACGACGGGAACGCCGCTTGCAGCCGTTACGGCCAAAACTACTTCGTAGAAAATCAATGCGCCAGAACGCCCGGCTTTCTCATAGACATTGGTTAGTGTGCGTACGGCAAGCAGTTCATCACCGGGTTTGATGGGTTGGTGGTACTCAATGTGCAGGCCGCCTGCCATTGCGCGGGTCAGAGGAAAGGTGGGCACAAAGCGGTCAATAGCCACGCCGTCTGGTGTGAGTTCATCCAGCTCGACGACCGGCCAAAACAGGGCGACATGAAATAGCGGTGGGGCGACGTCGCCGTTGATATAACGTTGCTGGCGCTGGTTAGTGGCAATGGCGTACTTGCGAATATCACGACGATTGACTATTTCGCGCTGTGGCTGCGATGCTTTGCCGATGTGGGCAAGGTCTTCTGCGCGCAGTAGCGCAGCCGGTGTGTCTGTCATACCTGTTTGCCCATTGATGGCCAATGTTTGTCGCGTAAGTCGCGCTTGAGTATTTTGCCGGTGGGGGCCTTTGGCAGGCTCTCTACAAAGGCCACCGCCCGTGGTTTTTGGTAGGAGGCCAGATGCTCGCGTGCGGTGTTTATAATGTCATCGGCGCTTGCTTGCTCGCCGGGTTTCATAACTACATAGGCCATAACGGCTTCGCCCCATTCGTCGTCTGGAACGCCAATAACAGCGGCTTCAAGGACACCCGGATGTTGGTGAATGGCGGCTTCGACCTGGGTGGAGTAGATGTTCTCGCCGCCAGAAATAATCATGTCTTTGGCGCGGTCAACTATAAATACATAGCCGGCCTCATCCCATACCGCCACGTCGCCCGTGTGCATCCAGCCATTTTTTAGGGTCGCGGCTGTCAGTTCCGGCTTTTGCCAGTAGCCGAGCATATTGGCTTCGGAGCGCACAATAATTTCGCCCGGTGTGGTGCTGTCTTTGGGGACGGTGACGCCGTTTTGATCGACCAGGCGTATTTGGGTCACAAAGCCTTCACGACCACAGGCGTTGAGGCGTTCCGAGTTGGTGCCCGTAACAGCGGCTGCGTGATCTTCCTGGGCAAGAAAGGTCATGGTCATGCCCTCGGTTTGGCCGTAACCCTGAATCAGGGTGCATGGGAATGAGTCGAGCGCGGCTTTGACAACGGTCTCGGGCATCGGCCCGCCGCCATACTGAATATTGCGCAGGCTTGATAGATCGAAGTTGGCAAAATCGTCAACGGCCATCATCCAGTTGAGCATGGTGGTTATGCCAAGGAAGGCGGAGACGCGTTCTTGCTGAATGATCTCGAGCGCTTTGCGGGCGTCAAAATTCATGAGCACAACTGGGCAACCGTGTGCCATGTAGTTCATAGCAAGGGCAACGGGTATGTGGAACATCTGGCCGGTGAGCATGTACACATCCGTCGGAACGATGCGTTCGGCAACCGTCTGGTTGAGCATGCCCATATACAGCGAGTGGTGGGAGTGGAGGGCACCTTTCGACAGGCCAGTTGTACCGCCGGTGTAAAGAATAAGCACGGGATCATGGTCACCAACCTGATCGAAGGCGGGGTGGTGTGTGGTGGCGCCGGTTGCCAGAAAAGTCTTGAAGCTACCGTCAGAGTCGCTACCGCTTTCCAGCCAGAGTTTGACGTTGAGGTTGGCAGCGGTTTGCAGTTCATTGCGACTGTTGCGGAACTCGGTGGCGCTGACAAACGCCATCGGATCGCCATCGGCAACAATTCGGCCCAACTCCTCGCCGGCCAAGCGCCAGTTCAACGGTTGGGCAATAAAGCCCGCCCGGGCGCAGGCGTAGTAAACGACAAAATAGTCGATGCTGTTTTTGGACAGAATGCCGACGCGGTCGCCCTTAATAAGACCTGCCGTGACTAAGGCGTTTGCAAGTTGGGTGACCTGCCCATCGAGTGTGGCAAAGCTCATCCGCTCGCCGGTCTCGGTATCGATAAGTGCTTCGCGTGCTGGTGCGAGGCCGGCCCACTTGGCGGTAATGCTTGCCAGATTCATGGAGTTCCCCGTGTTTGAGAGTTAGTCGGGCTAAAGTCTAGTAGGCCATATCGAGTTCGATACGACGGACTCGAATGCGCCATTCGCCATCTTGCTGCACAAAGGTGTCTTTGTAGTAGCCACTGGTAACCAGGCGGATGACCTCATTTTCAACCGCAGTGATGGTGAGATTAGAAGTGGTGCTCAGCTCTCCATCACGCTCGTTACCCGTGTTTTGAAAGAAGGTATTGGTGGTCACGTGCCGCCTGACGTCGGTTTGTGTGTCGGCTGAATCGCGCATCAAGCCCATGATGGTGGCGCGGCTCGCGAAGCTGATGGGGTCGGCGCTTGCGATAACAATCTGTAGCTGCGCGTCTACGGTGAAGCAGTTCTCAAGGTCGTCCATGTGGCGCTCGTCGAGTGCATAGGCAGACCGGGCGATGGCGCTGCGAATAGCAAGTTGGGTGGCGATGTCTGGTTCGTTCATGCAATGGCCTCCCGAACTTTTGGCAGTACGTTTTTTGCCACGTATTCAAGACGCTTGCTGCCGCTCTCGATAGACTCACCGGGAAACTGTGCCCAAAAGTGCACGTCGACAATCTGCGGGTAGTCGAGCAACATTTTTGTCAGGGCAGCCACGGCCTGGTCGCCGTCCCACAGTTCGTAGAGTCCGTCGCGTATCGCGCTCTCGGAATCGGGGAACAGGGGGACCTGATCGGGCGGGCCGAACGCACCCCATGACACGTATTCGTTGGTCTGATAGAGCACGTGGGGGCCTACTTTGGCCGCCTCGGCTTCGGGGTCTTCAGCGATGATCGCCCAGTTGCC
>JALZVT010000105.1 GCA_023300545.1 Pseudomonadales bacterium | reverse complement strand
CCCAATACTCGCTCAGAGATAATGTTCTTTTGAATCTCATCCGTCCCACCGGCAATGGAGATCGCCGGCACTGACACAAGAATCTCTGCCACCAACCCATCGAGCTCTGACTCAGAACCACTCAACATTGCATCAGAGCCTGATATCAACGTGTGGACATGTGACGCCTGCCGCGCAATGACACTCGCAGCCAGCTTACCCACCGAACCTTCCGGAATGACCTCGTTACCGCCCGAGCGCCGTTTTGCCGCGGCGCCAGCGGCTGCGAGATTTGCTGCACGGTTCATGCACAACAGCTTCGCCAATTCCTGACGCAATTGCGGGTCGCTGATTGCCCCAGACTCAACGGCGCGAGGAAACGCCAGATCTACTCTGCCTGCGCGTTGCGGATACCAGGTGTAGGGTTCCAGCGCGATGGCCAGCTCTGCTCGGTATTCTGCATAGATGGGACCATCAAGATTACGCGCACGACCGCCGCTGCGATCACTGCCAAAGCCCTGCCGTTCAATCGATAAGGTGGTGGCCGCAATACGCCAGCCCTCCCCTTCGCTGCCGAGCAAGTCAGAGTGTTCGACAAAAGCATCAATCATAAATACTTCGTTGAACGACGCATGGCCGTTCATCTGTCGTAGCGGGCGAACTTCCATACCAGGCTGGCGCATATCAATGAGGAAATAGCTGAGGCCCTGATGTTTGGGCTGGTCCCAGTCAGTGCGCGCCAGCAGTAAGCCAAAATCAGCATGGTGTGCGCTGGTATTCCAAACCTTCTGGCCATTCATTTTCCAGCGGTCGCCGTCGCGCTCGGCTTTGGTCGACAACCCAGCCAGATCAGAGCCACTGCCCGGCTCGCTAAATAGCTGGCACCAGGAGTGTTCGCCGGTAAGAATCGGCCGCAAGTATTTCTGTTTTTGCTCGTCGGTACCGTGGGCAAGAATGGTATGTGACGCCAGTTTTCCCGGCCCGCCTTGCGCCACGCCAACCGCGCCTTTGTCGCTAAACACTTGCGCAACCGCTTCGGACTGAGCAAGAGAATAACCACGCCCAAAATACGCTACTGGCCATTCAGGCGCACCCCAGCCCGCATCCACTAAAACCTCACGCCACTCGACCAACGGCATATCGGTGCGCCAGTTGTCATCAAGCCAGGCACTCACCTGTGCTTTGATCGTAGCAATGGGAATGCTCCGCGGATCGCTTGTTGCCGATTGATCGGACTTGCCTAAATCAGACATGTGCAGCCTCCATTTTTTGAATCATTTTCTCGCGATGCCACACGGGCGTACCTAGAAACACTTCAGAGCTCTTGGCACGTTTGAACCACAGATGAGTATCTTCTTCCCAAGTGAAACCAATACCACCGCGCAACTGAATCGCTGCTTTTGCGATTGCCATGTAGGCGTCTCCCGCTAGTGCCTTGGCCATATTTGCAGCGTAAGGTTCACCCGTGCCCGTAGCCAGTGCCCGCGCTGCATCCTGTGCTGCCGCCCGCGCCAGTTCCAGGTCCATCAACAGGTCAGCACAGCGATGCTTTAGCGCCTGAAACGAGCCGATGGTGCGGCCGAATTGAACGCGTAACTTCATGTAGTCGATGGTGGTTTCGAACAGCCGGGTTGCACCACCCACCATTTCGTTTGCCAAGACCGTGTTGAGCTGATCCCAAAGCAATTCAAGATGGGCCGCACCGCTGCCGAGCCGTTCGGCCGGCACATCGCTAAGCACAACCGTTGCGAGTTTGCGGGTCGGGTCTAAGACTTCCAGCGGTGTTGTCTTAACGCCGGCCTGACTGGCATCAACAACATAGAGCGACACCGTTGCTTCTGCTCCGGCAGCGGCGACGATAAAGGTTGTTGCCGCATGGGCGTCAACGACCATGCGGGCTGTGCCACTCAACAGCGTGCCCGTGTCAGCGCTCACAGCCTTAACTGCATGCCCCACACGATCAACGTCGTTCAGATCATCCAGCACCAGAGCGGCTATTGTCGTGCCATCGGCAATACCAGGCAGCAGCGCTTCTTTTTGCGACTCGCTGCCGCTATTTAAAATGGCATAGGCCGCCATCACGGCTGATGCAAAAAACGGCCCACAGTAGAGGTGCCGCCCCATCTCTTCCGCCACGATGCTCAGCTCAACGGGGCCAAACCCAAACCCGCCATATTGTTCAGGCAGATGTGTGCCCGCCAGACCAATCTCACCGCACAGTTGCTGCCAGACGTCGACATCAAAGCCCTGCGAGGTCGCCATTTGCTCGCGCACCGCCGTCGGTGGCGACTTATCCTGCAAAAACCGCTGCACAACCTCACGAAATTGCGCTTGATCGTCGCTAAACCCTACGTCCATTGTTTCCCTTGCCCCGATGTCTCAAACCGTTGTCTAAAGAATACACGAGCAGGGTGAGGCTGCCGTAAAACAGCGCAGGGAATGGCCAAACCTGGTTGTTAGGCTACTCGCCCTGCACCACACCCTGACTTTGGTTATAAGAGATCGTTGGGTATTTCGCGGGCCGATCAGGGCCACAGCAACTCGGCACACAGGTCATGGGGTAATTCGACGTTGCATTGAAAAACAGGGGTACAGAGTATCTGGACTGCCCCGTGCCAGGAGATGAGCTGGCCGATGTGTTGTTGGCAAAGTGTTTTACGCTGATGAATTCATCATTGCTCCACTGCTTAAGCAACTCCCCCGTGTTTACCACCAACGCCCCCTCTACCTTAGGTACGGCGATCCAGCAGCGACGCCGTTCGCTATAGACGGCAAGGCCCGGTTGATCTTGCGCAAGCAACGTAAAAAACGTTGTGTCAACATGGGGAGCAATGCCAAACGAGGAGTCCTGCGCCACCTCGCCCGGGTAGTGCGTTAGCCGCAACCGCAGCAATGCATCCCCAAAGGCAGGGGCAAAAAAGTCGGCCGGCATCGACAACGCCTGTGCGTAGAACGGCAATAGTCGTAACGCTAAGGTTTCAACGGCCTGTGCGTACGCGATAACACTGCCCCGGAACCCAGGCAACGCCGCTTCTAAGGGCCAGGGATTAGCGTCAAAGCTCAACCCCGAGTCACGCTTGACGATAAATGCCTCGTTAGCGTTGCCCTGGGCCCGGCGAGGCAGTTTTCTGTGCTGTACCGGCAGATACCCGGCGCCCGGCGGCAAATCAGGCTGATCCATAGCAAGCGTCATTTTGGCCGCCAACGGTTGAGCGTGAAAACGCGCCGCACTGGCAAACACATCGTTGAACGCAGCGGGCGAAATGCCGTGGCCAAGCAACGAATAGAAGCCCACATGGCGGCAAGCCTGACCGAGCTGGTCGACAACAGCGGCCATTCGCACCGGGTCCTGCGCCGCTCCAGAGATATCAATAATCGGGATATCACCCGGCCTGGCGGGCTCGACCCGACTCGTGTCCCAGGTTTGCGCATCAGCCTGCAAATCGGCCTCGCGCTGCCGGGCAAAGGTGCCCTGCGGGTTCCCAGCAGTGTCTTGTGAGTGGGGTTCGTCCATTAAATCTCGACCAAAAACGGTTGACGGGGGTGATTATAGCGGTTAGCTTTCTACCTACCGATAGATGCCTACCTAGTGATAGATAGCTTCTCCATATACCTTAACTTATAAAGAGACCCCCACCTGTGAAAATTTACGATTTTGAAGGCTTCCCCAACCCCGCCCGCGTACGCATCGCCCTCGCTGAAAAAGGCATTTTCGACCAGGCTGAGTTTATTAGTATCGATGTACCCAATGGTGAGCACAGAACCCCCGAGTTTATCGCCAAAAACCCAGCCGCTGCAGTGCCCGTTATGGAACTGGACGATGGCACCACCATTTCCGAGTGCACCGCAATAACCGAATATCTTGATCATGCCTTTGACGGCATTTCCTTAACCGGAACTGATGCCAAGAGTCGCGCTGTTGTACACATGATGAATCGCCGCGCAGAAGCGAACCTGCTCGACGCCATTGGCGGTTACTTCCATCACGCCACACCGGGACTAGGGCCAGACCTCGAGACCTATCAAAACGCAGACTGGGGCCAGAAACAGCGCGAACGCGCCATCGACGGCATGCGCTATTTCGACCAGGTACTCGCAGAGCAGGAATTTGTTGCAGGCGACGCCTATTCAATGGCTGACATCACCGTGTTTGCCGGTTTGGCATTTGCTGACTTCGCGCAGGTGACTATTCCAGCCGAATGCACCAACCTGTCTGCATGGCGAAACAGGGTCGCCCAGCGGCCAGCAATCGCCGGTTAAGCTTCGTGCCTGCGGTGAATGACCCTGCCGCAGGCACCAAAAACAGTAGGAGCCTGCCATGGAATTAAACACCAACTTCGCGGCACGAATTGTCGTACATGCTGCCGAACTCGATTGGATCGACTCGCCCATCGAGGGTGTGCAACGCCGAATGCTCGATCGCATCGGCGACGAGGTTGCGCGCGCCACGAGCATTGTGAAATACGCGCCACGCAGTGCGTTCTCTCCGCACGTACACACCGGCGGAGAAGAATTTATTGTGCTCGACGGTGTATTTTCCGATGAACACGGCGACTTTCCAGCAGGCTCGTACATCCGCAACCCGCCCACATCAAGCCATACCCCGGGCTCGACCCCTGGCTGTGTCATTTTTGTGAAGCTATGGCAGTTCGATCCGACAGATCGAACGCATGTAAGGCTGCAATACAACAAGATGGGCACACTGCCAGATCCCGAGCGCACTGCGGTGCGTGTGACGCCGCTGTATGAAGACGAGCGTGAGACCGTGCAAATCGAACACTGGGCCCCCGGCGCCAAGCTACGTATGAAAACCCCAGAGGGCGCCGAATTTCTAGTGCTCGATGGCAACTTTACCGACGCAGCAGACACCCTCAACAAACACTCTTGGTTGCGTCTGCCGATGGGCGGTGAGTTGCAGGCTACAGCCGGCTCCAAGGGCGCCAAGGTCTGGGTCAAAACCCGACATCTACGCTTTGTCGCCCCCCCTTCCCCGTAGCCTCAGGCGGTGGTTATTCAATTCAACCGGCACTCTTAACGCGACGTGGTATCCTGCCCAGCCTGATGAACACTCGTCGAGCCAGTACCGCACTGCCCTTGAGAAGCCATGTCTGAAAAGCGCGAACAACTTGAAAACATTGCCACCGACGCAGTACAACGCGGCGGCCTGCATAACCTGAGCTTCCGTACGTTGGCTGACCGCGTTGGCGTGAAGTCATCAAGCGTGCATTACTATTTCCCGGAAAAGTCACACTTAGCGGCAGCACTCATCGCCCGCTATAGCGCTGACTTTGCCGCTGCACTGCAGGCGATCAACGCTGACAAGAAAGGCGTCATCAAAAAGCTTGACGCGTTTGTGAAAATATTCGAAGACGCGGTCAGCAACGAAAAATTTTGTCTCTGCGGCATGATGGCCGCTGAGGTTGAATCACTGGACGAAGCCAATCGCACCGCGTTAGGAACCTACTTCCAACACACGGAAGATTGGCTCACCGACGTCATCTCAGAAGGTCAACCCAATGGCGATCTGAAACCACGGGCCATCGCCAGGACACTGTTGTCAGGTATGGAAGGCGCCATACTGTTAGACCGTGTAAACGGCCAGCGACATTACCTCAAAGCACAGCGCGATCTGATTCGTGTTCTCATATCGAACTGAGCGCACACCGTGCGGTCGAATACAGACAGCCGTTTCAATCAGCCCAACCAGGAGACAGCGACAACGATGGACGATCGACTTGAAGAATGGCGCGAAGGTTTCGCAACCTGTGATGCCAACGGTGATGGGCGAATTCAATTCGACGAATTCACCACACTACTGGAAAATATTGGCGCAGAAACCTCCGCCGAAGAAGCCCGCATCGGCTTCGAAGCGGTCGATTCCGACAAAGACGGCGTGATCAGCTTTGACGAGTTTGTCGCCTGGTGGACCGAGCAGTAACGGCTACTCCTCTCCCCTTTTGAGGGGGGCGACCGGCACCAAAGTAAGTACAGTCCAGCCCGCGGCAGGTTGAAACTCGCCGATATCGGTTGCGACCATGAGTATCTTATTGGTGTCCCATGCAAACAACGGTATCCCAGACGGCTCTGCCGCTAGCAAATCTTGCAGGCTGTACTCGCCAGTCAATCGCGTTTGACGCAAATCAGCGCCCTTGCTTAACAGACTCGCAAGCTTCGCATAACTGTATTGCGAACCAAACAGTCGCTGACCACGCTGGTCAGACGCCAGCGAATGCTTATCAGCCGTTCCATCAGAGACCGTCGTGGCCAGAGAGTAAACGGCGTTGCGGCCAAAATCGTGGGCATAACGCAGGCAAGCGAGCGCATTGAGCTCGTTGCGCTGGGATACCGCAAATAATCGGCCGATGCCGGTTTTGTCGAGCTTACGCTCCGCGTCCTCAGATACCGGATTACCAAAGTACGTTGGCACACCGGCCATGCGGGCTTTGCTAATGTTCTCCCAGGAACTGTCAGCAACCATCACCGAGAAGCCCGCTTCGTTCAACCGCTTGGCTAGAGACAACGCCACGATGCTGCCGCCAACAAACAGCACTCCAGTCGCCTCGGGCTGCGCAACCCCCAACCGGCGCGCGATAAAGGGCGCAGTTAGTCCTTGCCACACCACCGTGCCGATAATCAACGCAAACGCCAAGGGTACAATGATGTCGAAGCCAGGGTAGTTAACCTCTTCGAGGCGCAGTGCAAACAGCGCTGAAATGGCTGCGGCGACAATGCCTCTGGGTGCAATCCAGGCGAGCAAGCCGCGTTCTTTCCAGGTCAGATCGCTCGACAGCGTCGACACCGCAATCTTCAAGGGACGCGCAACAAACTGCACGATCAGAAAAACACCAAGCGCCGGCCAGGCGATCGCACCCAGTGCGCCAAGGTCAAGACGCGACGCCAATAGAATAAACAGCGCTGAAATCAGCAACACACTCAGCGATTCCTTGAAATCGAGAATGTCGTCAACCCGTACGCCCGGCATATTGGCAAGCCAGATTCCCATTATGGTAACGGCCAACAATCCAGATTCATGAGCCAACGAATCGGTCAGCGTGAATACAATAAGCACAAACAGCAACGTACCTACGTTGTGCAAATATTCCGGTAACCAATAGTTGCGCAGCACCAAACCCAGTCCGTAGCCGGCAACGGCACCGCCGATACCACCAACCAGCAAAATTTCACCAAGGTGCAGTAGCGTCGTGCTAATCAGTTGCCCTGCTGGCGGTACAACCATCGTGTTGAACACTAAAATCGCTAATACCGCGCCGACCGGGTCAATAACAATGCCTTCCCAGCGCAATAGTCGACTGATCTTTTTGTTGGGTCGCACCGATTGCAGCATTGGGCCAATAACCGTAGGCCCTGTCACCACCATGATGGCGCCAAACAATACCGCCAGTGGCCAGTCGACATCGAGCAATCCTTTCACCGCACAGGCAATGATCACCCAGGTGACCAGTACACCAATAGTCAGCATGCGCCACAGAGTGCTACCGGTATCTTTCAACTCGTGAAAACGGAGTGTAAGACTGCCCTCGAACAAAATCACAGCCACCGAAAGCGACACCACAGGAAACAGCAGGTCACCCAGCAGAGCATCCGCATCGACCAACCCCAACACCGGGCCGACTACAATACCCGCTGCCAACAGGAACACGATCGAAGGCGCTCGCGTCAACCAGGCAAGCCACTGCGCCCCCAGTGTCAACGCGCCAATAAGCGTTAATACCGCTAACTCACCCATGTAATTTGCTGAACCCCTTATAGCAAGTGCATAGTCTATACCGGAACGTCATGGAACCTTGCCTGTGAAACATAACTCTTGAGCGAATCTGCAGAAACCCAAGTCAGATCAATTGCTGATCCGCCGCCGCTGACACTCGGAGTGCAGACAGCGTTTGGCATAGGACAGATTGCTGAAGGGATTCAAGCCGCTGTGTTTCTAATGTTTCTGCTGTTTTTCTACAACCATGTGCTTGGGGTCGCAGGCTGGCTGTGTGGCCTCGCACTGGCTATCTCCCTAGTGTTTGACGCCGCTACAGACCCGCTATTGGGCAACCTGTCAGACTCCTGGAAATCCAAATGGGGCCGCCGTCACCCCTTTATGTATGCCTCTGCTCTGCCACTGGGCATGTTCTTTTTCTTGTTGTTCAACCCATTGGTTTCCGGTGAGTTACCGCTATTTTTCTGGTTGCTCACCATGACCATCTGCTGCCGCGGCTCTATGACCTTCTATCACGTACCCCATTCCGCCCTTGGCGCAGAGCTTTCTGATGACTTCCATGAACGAACGCTGTTGGTTGCCACTCGAAATTTCTTTGGGGCGATCGCGTTTGTTGGCGTATTTGCGTTGGCCTTTCTGGTTTACTTTGTGCCCACCGATGATTACCCCAATGGCCAGCTCAATCCCGCCGCCTACGGATCTTTGACCGGCTGGTTGTCGCTCGCGATGGTCTTAACGATCTGGTATTCCGCGTTTGGCACTCGCAGTCGCATACCCTATCTGCCAAAACCACAAGAAGGGCAGACGTTCTCTCTGGTCGGAGTTTTCAGCAACACCTCCCAAGCAATGAAGAATTCCTCGTTCCGCGCCATTATTGGCGGCTTTGCAATCATCATCATTGCCTTTGGTGCGGCTGGCGCACTCAACCTCTACATGCTGACCTTTTATTGGCAACTCGACGCCGCAGGAATATTCATTGCGTTGCTGGCAGGGCCAATCGGTTCGATGTTTGGCTACGTGTTCGCCAAGCCAATTTTCAACGCGCTCGACAAAAAACGCGGCGTGATCCTTGGTATGTCAATCTGGTTTTTTGGCCACGGACTCAGCGTGCCGCTGTTCATGTTTGGGGTATTGCCAGCGCCAGGCAGCACCGGATTGCTGCTGTTTATTTCGATTTGGAGCGCGATCGCCGCAATGGGCATCGCACTGCTGCTGGTAGGGCTTGGAACTATGCTCGCCGACATCGCGGATCAGCACGAATTGCAACACGGACAACGCAACGAAGGCGTATTTTTTGGCGCTTTTTCGTTCACCAACAAATGCTCCGCAGCACTGGGTTCTCTTATTGGCGGCTTCGCACTGGATCTGATGGTCTGGCCCACTGGTCCAACGATTCGCAGCGCCGCTGACGTGCCGGCTGATACTATTACGACTCTAGGCTTGGTATGGGGACCAATGGCCATCCTGCTCGCTATCCCGAGCTTGTATGTTATCTCCCGTTACCAACTCAATCGGCAGAAGCATGCCCAAATATTGCAACAACTCGCCCAAAAGTAAGCCCAAAAGTAAGTAAGGACACGTCTATGACACTTTCAATCCGTCACCTACAACAAACCGCTACCGCTTTGTTACTGGTAGCGCTGGCAAACACATCGTTTGCAGAAAGCACCACCGTGAGCGACGCCGTCGCCAAAGACTACAAACAACATTTGGCACCACTCTGGGACCATTTCCACCGCAATCCAGAGCTGTCATTAATGGAGTTCGAGACCGCCAAACGACTTGCAAAAGAGTTGCGTTCGGCAGGCTTCAAGGTCACCGAAAAGGTGGGCGGCACGGGTATTGTAGCCATCATGAAGAACGGCGCCGGTCCAATGATAATGGTGCGTGCTGATATGGATGGGCTGCCGGTTAAAGAGCTGTCTGGTCTACCCAATGCCTCCCAAGCGATCAGTACGGATTGGGACGGCAACGAAGTTCCCGTTATGCACGCCTGTGGACACGATGTGCACATCACGAGCCTTGTCGGTACGGCCCGCTATATGGCAGAACATAAAGCACAATGGGCAGGCACGCTTATGCTGATTGGCCAACCCGCTGAAGAGCGTGGTCCTGGGGCTTCGGCAATGATGGCTGACAACCTGTGGAAGCGCTTTGGTCAACCCGACTACGCCCTCGCCTTTCACGTTGAGGCTGAAGCACTTGCTGGGAAAATAACCATCGACGAAGGGTCACCATACGCTGGCGCTGATTCCGTGGACATCATCATCCATGGCATCGGTGCCCATGGCGCCTACCCTCACCAAGGCAAAGATCCGATTGTCATTGGCGCACAGATCGTCAACAACCTGCAAACCGTTGTCAGTCGCGAACTGGCACCACGCACACCCGGCGTGATTACTGTTGGCGCGTTTCACGCTGGCAGCAAGCACAACATCATCCCTCCGAGCGCACACTTACAACTGACAGTTCGTAGCCTCAACCCTGAAGTGCGCACGCAGTTGCTAACAGCAATCGAACGTATCGCTATCGGCACCGCTCGAACAGCCGGTATCGCAGAAGACAGGCTGCCGGAGGTTACGGTCAGCGAGTTTTCATTCCCGCCAACGTTCAACGACGCACCACTTGCCCGACGCCTGAAAACGCTACTCACCCAAAAGATGGGTAGCGAGCGCCTGATTGAACCTAACGAAACGGGTATGGGTGCAGAAGATTTTGGTTTTTTCACCACCACGCCCTATATACCCAGCGTTTATTTCAGCGTTGGCGGCACACCAGCAGCAGACTTCGAACAGGCCAAAAACGGCGGTCCCGCAATAGGCAGCCATCACAGCCCACAGTTTAAAGTGACTGCTGAACCCGCTGTACGCGCAGGCGTAGAAGCCACCGTGCATGCGCTAATGGAACTGCTACCAGCAGGCTAACCACACAGCGTAAATTCGTGAGACCGG
This sequence comes from Pseudomonadales bacterium, assembly GCA_023300545.1. Classification (GTDB taxonomy): domain Bacteria; phylum Pseudomonadota; class Gammaproteobacteria; order Pseudomonadales; family Azotimanducaceae; genus JALZVT01. Next base: position 9,402 of record JALZVT010000105.1, on the reverse strand, counting down.
GGAAGCGTGAGACCGGGGTCAGATTTAAATCTGACCCCTCTTAAGCCAGCCCTACGTCCACCGCCACACCGGTCATATGAGCCTGGTTCGACAGCGGCTCAAAACTGTCCGGCCCCGTAGGCAGCAATGCATTGCAGTTCGCACCAGGGCTAGCCTGAGCCTTTGTCATCCCGCTCGTTCTACCCTGGCCACCACCGTGCGTCATTGCGACGACGCCGCGCATCAAGGTGTCAGTTAACTTAACCGGGGTTTCAATTTCGCCATAGGTATTACTAACACGTACGCTGGCGCCATCAGCAATTTGCCGCTGCTCCGCGTCCTCAGGATGCATAAACAGATAGTTCTGATCACGCCCGCGAACCTTCAATTTTTCAATATTGGCGTACCAACTGTTAAACGTATAATTATCCCGCTTGCTAATCAGCTTAAGTTGGTCGCCTGGTTCTGCGGCAAGCTCCGTGAATAGTCTTGCCATACGCGCAATACCTTCTGCAAAAACAGGTGGGCAGCAGTCGATCAAATCATCCTCATGCTGTACCCGCGCGAAGAGCTCATCCGGATCAGAACGTTCGAGTGCAATCACCTGCTCGCGGCGCAGATCCGCAAAGGAATGTCCTCGCGAGCGCAACATAGAATCGACACGCGACCACATATTGGGCTCTCCTGCCTCATCAAATACCGACCGACCTCCGATATGACCCGCTAACTGCTCCCATATCCACCAGTCGGGTTTGCGTTCATAGGCTGGCGGCACCATCGCTTCCGTGAACTGCACGCTGGGCTGATACTGCATACCCAACCCAACAATATTTATGTCTTCGCGCTCGAAGGCACCGGCAGCTGGCAACACGTAATCAGCGTACTCGCCCGTGGCGTTGCGATAGATGTCGACGCACACCAGCAGCTCCAGTTGTTCGAGTGCTTCGCGCATTTTTGCTTCGCCGCCGATCGACAGCACGGGATTACCGCTACTGACAAACAGCGCTTTTACGGGGTCTGCGGGGTTAACGATGTAATCTGCCAGTAAATTTCCCGGCAGCGAGATACCCGCGCCGGGAGCACGCATCATGCCCCCAACCGGCGTTTCAACCAGACCACCCGCCTGCCCACGACCGGCAGCGGCTGCACGTTCGTAGAAGCCCAACGAATAGAAATTACCACCACGTTCACCGAGATTACCCGTAACCAGCGAGAGCATGTGCAACAGCCAATAGGCAAGCGTGCCTTGGCGTCCCATGTTCACACCCGTAGACATATGTACACAGGCACTCGGTGCAGCGGCAAAGTCAGACGCAAGCTTACGAATGGTATCGGCAGGAATGCCTGTGATGTGCGTTACTCGTTCCGCTGTGTACTCACTGACAAATGCTCGCAGTCTGTCCACTCTCTGCCCGCGTTGCTCAGCCGTGGCATGAAAACCGGTCGTTGCATCAATCTCATGGAGCAGCGCCGCTAACAGATATACATCTGTATCGGGCTTGATGTGCAACACTGAACCTACCGAATTTGCTGATTCGATAGTACGGGGATTGACATAGAGCACGCTCGCCCCCCGGTCCTCTGCCTCTTTTAGATGCTTCATGGGATGCGCAATAGACACAAACGACATATGGCTAACAGCTGGGTTTTCCCCTAGCAACAACACAAAATCAGAGTGTTCAATATCGGGTACAGGATGCAACGTGCGAGTACCAAACACCGCATGACTTCCGGCAAACTTGTTGGAGCAATCCTGAGTACCAGAGCTGAAGAACTTTCGGGCACCTGTTTGAAGCATAAAACTGCCATAACTGGGCCCAAGCAACGTATTGAACGCACCGGGGTTACCCGAATAGCCGGCGATAGCAGAGACGCCGTGATGCGTTTTAATCGCATCGAGTCGTTGGGCAATTTCGGTTAACGCCTGATCCCAGGATATCGCTTCAAACTCACCGGTCGACGTCCGCTTGAGCGGCTCACGGAGCCGATCAGGATCGTTATGGATATCGAGTCCATAAATGCCTTTGTTGCAGACAAATCCCTTAGACACCGGGTGATCTTGGTCAGCCCGCAGCTTTACAAGCCGATCGCCCTCGACAGACGCCACAAGGCCACAGGCCGGCTCGCAAACGCGACAAAAGGTTTTCTTTTCAACAACAGGTTGCGACAGAGTCTCGGTCATCGAAAGTCCTCAATAAATTCAGTACTAACGCTGATTGTGCAACGTTGTGCAGCAACCTGCAAAGACCCAGCGCGAAGCGCAACTCACTCAGGATAAGCTCATACCCGTGCTGACAGCGACCTGTGCCCTGCAGAGAAAGCCTGGGCAATACTCCCACGCAACTCGGCCAACGAAAACGGCTTGTGCAGAAACTCAACCCCAGTTTCGCCCTCGGCACCCGAATCTTCCGCGTAACCCGAAATCATCAACACTGGTAAACCGGGATACATCTCTCGGGCCAGCAGCGTCAACTCATGGCCATTCAGCCTGCCTGGCATCATTAGATCGGTAAGCAGCAAATCCGGGCGCGCTGACGCTTGGAGTATTTCAAGGGCGGCATCGGCCGACGCTACACTGTCTACCTTCATACCCAACTGCTCAAGCAACCCCCCGAGCACCAACCGAACGCTATCCTGGTCTTCTACCAGCAAAACTCGACGAGCACGCAGCGCTGACAGATCAGACTCAGAGGGAAGTCGGACCTTCTCACTCTCGGTAGCAATTGATGCAAGAGGAATAAACAATCGTACCTCTGTACCAGAGCCTTCCGAACTGATTATTTTAAGATCACCACCAGACTGTTTCGCAAAACCATCCACCATGCTGAGCCCCAAGCCAGTACCACCGCCAGCAGATTTTGTGGTGTAAAAAGGTTCGACCGCCCGCGCTAGCTGCTCCGCCGCAATACCGGGCCCGTCATCTGTAACGCTCAGTATTGTGAGTAGCCGCTCCTGCTCGCCCTCACGAACGTATTGCAAGTCGACCGCCATTTCCACGCTGCCTCGCCCGCGGAGCGCTTCTTTGGCATTTAGCAGCAAATTGATTAACGACGTTGTCAGCTTAGCTTCGTCCACCAACACCGAATACGACTTAAGTTTAGTAGTAAGCGTAATGCCTTCACCAAGCGTCTGCCGGAACACCGCAAGCGACGCTTCAATAAACTCCTGCAAATTCACTCGCTCTGGTTGCAGCGATTGCTTTCGCGCATACGACAATAAATCAGCAGTGATCGATGACGCCGAATTAGCAGCAGCAATAATGTTCTCGATATGTTGTGAACCAGGTTCTTGCCCGCCGCTCCCATGTATCGGCCCCTCCTGTTCAAGCTGCATCAACTCCGCCGAACCAGACACGACTGTCATCAGGTTATTGAAGTCGTGCGCAACGCCGCTGGTAAGTTGCCCTAAGGCTCGAAGCTTTTCGCTTTCAACCAGCGATGTCTCTAGCTCCTGCTGGTTTTGTTCGATCAGCAATCGCTCTGCCAATTGTTGCTCTAGAGCCTGAGTTCGTTGAGCAACTTCACTCTCGAGTTTCTCATTCTGCCTGAGCTTGGTATCAGCGAGTTTTTTCTGGTACCGGCGAGACAGAACCAGCCATGCAATCAACCCGAGCAAAATAGACAGCACAACAGAGAAGTTTCTCAGCAAGCGATCTTGTGCTGCTCGCATTTCGCTTTCAATAGCACTGCGACGCGCGATATCAAGCTGATGTTTTTTTCTGTCAAGATCGAGCCGTGCTTCTAAGCTTGATAGTTCAACATCAAACTGTTCGTTGTAAACGCGCTCTCTGATTCTACGCGAGCGCTTCTGCAACCGGTTCGCCGCCTTATTGTCTCCCAACTTCGATTTGACTAACGCTAGTTCATTCAGCGCTTCAGCCAGTCGGAAATTATTTAGCTCTACTTCAAGACCCGCGATAACTCCATCAAGCACCACCTCCGCCTCTTCAAGGTTGCCAATCAGTTGCAGCGACTCGGCCAGTTCCACAGCAACTACGCTGACGGCAAACGTATCGGTGGCTTGACGGGCGACTTCCATTGCTTCATCAAACAGCCGCAGACCACGCTCGTCATCGCCGCTAACTATTGCCGCACGAGCCAACACCGAGGTGGCGAATGCAATCTGGAACTTGTCAGCGCTCCCCTTGTTGTCCTGCAATGCCACAGTCAGCAGACTCAGCGCCATCTCAGTTTTGTCTAGCGCCAGATATGCACTTGCTTGAGTGGCACTGTCTAATAGGTTACGAAAGTACGACGGATCTAAACCCACTTCATTTTTGCTTTCTTCGAGCACATTCAATGCGCGTTGATAATTCCCACGATCTAGCTCGACAGAAGCGAGGTTAGTAGATAGCACTCGATACGCCTGTTTGTTAGGTAGCGCTTTCGCCTCATTTCGACCGTTAAAGAACTGTTGATGGGCCTGCAACAAAAAACCCATCCTCCAAAATAGATTTCCGCTTTTGTTTCGTGAGGCCGCACACAACTCATAATCTTGCGCCTCTTTAGCGTAACGAGCGGCCTCTTGGGAAGCTACCAGGGCGTTGTTGCGGTCTCCGGTAAATTCCAATTTGGACGCGCGCACATAGGAGCCAAATCCAAGAAGGCTTGGGTCCGTCATTTGGGGGGCAATTTCTTCCATCGCATCACACACCGAAAGATCAGCTTCAGCGCCACCAACAAACACCATTGCGCAGCGCATTATTGCGAGCAGTTGCCGCTCTTCAAGCTGTTCATCCCGAGCAAGCTCAATCAGCCGCTCAGCTTCATTAAGCGATTGAGAGACCGCTGATCGATCTTTTGTGTGCTGTGATATCGCCAGAGCAAGCCAGTGTCGTACCGATTCGAGTTTGGGGGCCTGCTCAACAAGCTGCGCGTGGGGCAGCAACCGCAACTCAGGCCATGTTGGCGGCAAGGGCTGGGTGCCCTCCGCCAGCCCCGACGACATTAGGACGCTGAGCACAGCGAGAAGCAGCCCACGAGCAACCGCACTCGTTTTGGTTCCTCTACCGTTACCTTTACCGCCTTTGCCTCTGTCCGAGAGTCTCATCCGTAGACCTCCTACTAGCTCTGGGCGATGACAAACGAGTCTTCACCGAGCTCAAGCTACTGTTAGAGTCAATTCTGACGGGTTATTTACCTATTGCCAAACACGAACCCCGCACAGCAAGATAGCGGCGTAAATAGAACGGGTATCCAAGCCGATTCTCACCCCCTTTTCTCTTGTAGAACTGTCTCTCAACCTATGCAAAAGCTCTTCCGCCCGGTACTCACGCTCTACCCCGAACGACTCGATATAGGCAGTGCCTGGATCGGTCACCTGCCCTTCGCGTTCTGGATTATTGACGCCGTCAAGCCAGGCAGCCTTGTCGAGTTAGGCACCCACGGTGGGGTCTCGTACTGTGCATTTTGTCAGGCGATAGACCACTTGAAGTTAGCCACGGTAGCCCACGCCGTTGACACCTGGCAAGGCGACTCCCACACCGGTGATTACCCGAGCGATACCTATTTTGAGTTAAAGACATACCACGATGCACGTTATGCCGCGTTTTCAGACCTCGTACGTACAACCTTCGACAACGCCGTCGATAAATTTGCTGACGGCAGTATCGATCTGCTGCACATCGACGGCCTACACACGCTGGATGCGGTAAGACACGATTTCGAGACTTGGTTACCAAAGGTCAGCGAACGCGGCGTCATTCTATTTCACGACATCAATGTCTACGAACGAGACTTCGGCGTCCAGCAGCTATGGCGAGAGCTTTCCACTCAATATCCGAGTTTTACATTTCACCATGGTCATGGCCTTGGTGTGCTCGCGACCGGGAAAAACCAAAGCAAGCAAATCGAGTGGCTTACGTCTCTCTCAGCCGACAGCGCCCGGCTTGTCCGCGAGCGTTTCTGTGCCATAGCAGCCCCTTTTCAGAAGCAGGCAGCAGTAGAGAGTAAGGTCGCCAGCTTACAAGTCGAACTTGAGCGTGTAGTTGCAGAGCGACAGGCAGACCGAAATGCAGCAGAACACGCAGCACAACACGCAGCGCTACAAAGCCAAAATGAGTTAGCCAGCTCGAAACGCGAGGCGGACGCCATTGCACACCAGCTGAATGAGCGATTGCACGCGCTAAACCTAGAAACCCAGCAAATTGCAGCGACGCTAGCGCATCAAGAACAACTACTGGATTCGACAACAGCCCAGGCCGCAGCCGCCAACGAACGAGCTGATCGGTTAGCCAGCGACATCGCAGCCGTCACAACCAGCACCTCGTGGAAGATGACTGGCCCTATTCGCTGGCTGGGAGGCCAGCGCAACCAACTTACCGCATCAACCAGCGCAGCGGGCTCCCTGTTTCGCACCTTGCGAGCGCCGGGCGGCATCAAAAAGGCAGCCGAGGCCGTTAAAGCGAGAGGTCTGAAAGGCAGTCTGGTGCGATTACGCTCCCAGGTAGCCGCCGCAAAATCTCTGCAAAGCCAGTTGGCAAGCGGTGACGATTACCCCCAGTGGATCAAAAACTACGACACCCTCAGTGCAAACGATTTGACCAAAATTTCTGAACACACCGAGAGCTTTGATTACCAACCGTTACTTTCCATCGTCATGCCGGTATACAACACCGCTCCTGAGTTTTTAGCAGCCTGCCTCGACTCGGTTATTGCTCAAACCTATACCCACTGGGAACTCTGCATCGCCGACGATGCATCACCTAACCGGGCCACTCGAGAGTTACTGACACGCTATCAACAACAAGACCAACGAATTCGCTGCGTATTTCGCGATACCCAAGGCGGTATCGCCCAGTGCACTAACAGCGCATTGAGTTCAAGTCAGGGAGAATTTGTAGCGCTGCTTGATCACGATGACGTTTTGCCACAGCACGCGCTGTACATGGTGGTGAACGAACTCAACGACACACCCGAACTGGACATTTTGTATAGCGATGAAGACAAGATCGATCAGCACGGCGTTCGCCACGACCCGCACTTCAAGTCAGACTTCAACCTCGAACTGTTATTGGGACAAAACTGTTTCAGTCACCTTGGTGTTTACCGGGCGAGCCTAATAAAGGAGCTAGGCGGCATACGTGAAGGGTTTGACGGCAGCCAGGATCACGATCTAGCACTGCGCATGGTCGCCAAAACACGTCCAGAACAGATTCGCCACATACCTTATGTGTTGTATCACTGGCGGGTGTTCAAAGAATCGGGCTCGTTCTCGACGGACAACCTAGACAAAGCAGTGAGTGCCGGTGTGAAAGCCGTCAGCGATCATCTCTCGCCCAGCGAAGGCGCTAGCGTATCGCCGGCAGGCGTCGGTGGCTTCTTAGAAGTTGATTGGCCACTACCCGAAAAACAACCAAGCGTGGCAATTATCATTCCCACCCGCGACAAAGCGCAGTTACTCGAAAACTGTACACAGGGTCTCCTGAACAACACAAGCTACTCGAATTTAGAAATCGTAATCGTCGACAACGGCAGCAAAGACCCCAAGACGTTAGCGCTGATGGACACATTGGCGCAGCACCCTTCGGTGCGGGTGCTGCGTTACGACCACGAATTCAACTATTCTGCGATCAATAACTTTGCAGTCGACAACGTGACATCGGACTACGTCTGCTTACTCAATGATGACATTGAAGTCATCGACAACAGCTGGCTTACACACATGATGGCGTTAGCTGTGCGCAAACAAACAGGCGCCGTTGGTGCAAGGTTGCTCTACGGCGACAACACCATTCAGCACGGCGGAGTCATTCTCGGCGTGATGGGGGTAGCCAATCACCTGCACAAAGACCTGGGCGTCGATTCACCCGGCTATTTTGGACGACTGCAGTTGTGCCAGGAACTGTCTGCTGTCACAGCGGCCTGCCTCGTTGTAAAGCGCTCTATCTACCTCGAAGTAGGCGGCCTCAACGAAACGCAGCTTGCGGTGGCCTTCAACGATGTCGACTTCTGTTTGCGTGTTCGCGAAGCCGGCTATCGCAACCTCTGGACCCCTCGCGCTACGCTCTACCACCTTGAATCAGCGAGCCGCGGATCAGATCTCGAGCCGCAGAAGGTCTCACGTTTCGAGAAAGAAGTGGCCTATATGCAGGAGCGCTGGAGCGAACAGCTGTTGAACGACCCGTTTTACAACGCAAATCTCACTCTCGATGGCGTAACTATGGGCCTGGCATTTCCACCCCGAGTAACAAAGCCCTGGCGAACGACCACCTGAAGCCTGGCTGACGCCGTTCTTATTCAAGGCTCTCGCCGTCCGCAAACACAGGAGCAATGCTAGGATAAGCACATGAAGCAGCCTCTCCACGCAGCTCCGGCAGGATCAGCAGCAAAGCCGTCAGCGCCAACCACAGCGGTCGGCCCGGAGATACTCCTGCTCGACACCGCAACACAGGAAGATTTGAACCTGTTTGCCGCAGATGCTCTTGAGCCCCTTGATGACGATGCCGCAGAAACAGCTAGCCTCTTCGGCTTCTGCAATAAAACCCGCTCGGAAGGCGGCGAGCGAGTATTGCGCCGGCGCATGCTCGCCCCGTGGGCCGAGGCCCAGCGAATTCGCGCGACCCAGGAATCTCTAGCGTTCATTCTGCAACACCGAGAAGCATTCGCAACGTTGCCTGCAGCCTATATCGCGCCTCACGCAGAACGCTACACACGCGACAGCCTGCCTATCATCAAAGATAGAAACACCGTCGACTTTGCTATGAGTGCGTTTTCGCTTTGGGCTAATGAAGATCGCTTCTACATTAGAATTACCCGCGGTGTTGAGCTGAGCTGCCGATTGGTTAGGTCACTGCGAGAATTCCTGGAACAGCTTAGCCCATCGGCACCAACAGGCGAAATTGCCCCGCTCATCTCTGAGATGCGCGAGCTGATCAATAAAACTGCGCTGGTCGATGTTCCTGAAGACAAAGCCGAGCGCAAGTTTTGGCACACCTTACGGCTCGACCAAACCTTTCGCTGGCATGAAAAGCCGGCAATCGACCGACTTTTTCAATTGGTGTACGAGCTCGACGCGCTTATCGCTCTAGCTGACGTCACCCACCAAAACGAGTTTGTGTTTCCCGGCATAGAAACGGGGCCGGTAAGCATCAACGCTGAAGGACTGGTGCATCCTTTTGTGCCCTCAGCCATCGGCAATCCCGTAATGCTGGATCAAACACAGCGCGCCCTGTTTCTCACCGGGCCAAACATGGCTGGCAAAACCACCTACCTACGAGCGGTGGCTACCGCCCTATATTTTGCCCATCTGGGCATGGGGGTGCCCGCCACGCGCTTTGACTTTGTGCCTGTCGAGCGGCTGCTCACTGCAATAGCCTTAAGCGATGACATCAACGAAGGGGTCAGCTACTTCCGCGCCGAAGCCCTTCGAGTTAAAGCCGTTGCACAGGCTATTGCCGACGGCTATCGGGTCGTCGCTATTATG
>JALZVT010000104.1 GCA_023300545.1 Pseudomonadales bacterium | reverse complement strand
GTCGGCATCCTCTTTGCAATTGGCTACATCGAGCGATTTTGACGATAAAGCCGAGTTTCAATGGCGCCTGTCGACGGGCTTGTCAGCGCTGTTGTTGGCCTTGTTAGCCGTACCACTCAGTCACAGCCTGCCGCGTCAGGGGCGTTATGCCAAAGTGATGATTGCCGTGGGAATTTACGCGGCTTATTACATTTTGCTGGGTGTCGCGCGCACCTGGGTCGAGCAAGGTAGTGCGACCACGCTGTTCTGGGCACCTGGGTTGCTTGGCGTGGTGGTGGTGCTGGCGTATGCGCCATGGCGACGTGGCGAGCTGTGATGGGACTGAAACTCAATCGCTATTTAATCACTAGCATGCTGAAGGCACTGGTGCCTGTGGTACTCATGTTGCTCGCTCTGTTTAGTTTTCTAGCGCTTGCGGAAGAGCTGGAAGATGTTGGCGAGGGCAGCTATACCGCCATGAATGCGGTGACTGTTGTGGGTTTGACGCTCGCCAATCGGCTACTCGATCTGTTGCCGGTGATGCTGCTGCTTGGGGCACTCATTGGCCTTGGCGGGCTTGCGGGAAATTCAGAACTGACGGCTGCACGAGCGGCCGGTCGTTCGCCTTGGCAACTTATGCGGCCCCCGTTGCTGACGGCATTGGTGGTGGGGCTTGGTTTGCTGGTAATGGCCCAGTATGTTGTTCCTGCTGCTGAACAGCGTGCTGAAACCTTGCGTGCGAGAGCGATGACCGACGTGTCGGTAAACGAGGCCAGCGCCAACGATGACACCTGGACGCGCAGCAACAACCAAATCGTGAAGGTGGGGCGCATTGGCGACGCTGGTCATTTGGAAGACGTTGAGATCTACAGCTTCGACGAGAGCGGTCTAGTGAGTGTGCGGCAGGTGGCTATGGCTGAGGTGCTTGATGAGCGCTTTTGGCAATTAGACGACGTGCACGTGTTGCGAGCAGGTGCTGGGCGCGAAGACACGGCCAGCATGCAGAGCGATCTAGCCAGAGAGCTTTGGCAGATCGAGCTCGCAGAAGACCGATTGTCGGTACTGGCATTGCCACCGTCATCCCTCAGTCTGATTGACCTGCGCGGTCGCATCCTGCGCTCCGAAGACAATGATCTGGATGTACATGGGTTGCGAGTGATGCTGTGGCAGCGACTCAGTCTGCCGCTTGCCGCAATCGCCATGGTATTGCTGGCATTGCCGTTTGTGTTTGGTTCTACGCGCGTGCTGTCGGTAGGGGAGCGAGTTACGTTTGGCGTTATCGTTGGTGTGTTGTTTTATTTATTGGAGCAGACGAGCGCCCACTTTGCGATTATCTATCGGTTGAACCCAGTGGTGATGGCGGTGTTGCCAGAGTGTTTGATCTTGTTGCTGGTCGGTAACTGGTTACGACGGATGGATTAAAGTTTATCCGTGAGGATTGTCTTCTCGTTCAATAAAAGCAGCTTGCGCATTCCCGCTGGCAGCAACAAATAACCGACTCTTATGCCCCGTCTCATCAAATTCCAGTAGCCGAAATGAAGCTAAGGCTTTCTCGTAGACACTGGATGCGGATGCGGTGCAGTAACAGGGCACGCCGTTCACCGCGTAATTGAGATTTTCGTGCAGATGGCCGTGCACTAACGCACTGGCTGGTGCCAGTAGCTCACTCAGCTCCTGTGCGTCTAGCAAGCTCTTGCGCAATTCACTCAACGAGGGTTCTGCCGGATGGTGCAGGGCAATCAAGGTTTGGCGTGGGTTGGTTGAGTCTGATGTGCTCAGCAACTCGCCGAGCAGCTTGCGTTGTTGTGAACCGAGCTGACCGTCTGCCTTTGTCAGTGGCGCCGGATAGGCGGTGCACAGGCCTATGACTTGTAACGCGCTGACGTCGAGCACTCGAGGCCACTCGTTGGTTTTGCTCACTGCCTCGCCGAACACCGGTAAATCACCTAACTCCTCTTGCCAGAAGGTTTGTGAGTTTTGCGCGTAGTAGTCGTGATTGCCGGGTACCAAGAGTACCGGCAGCGTTTCCGCCAGGGCTTTAAGCCAAGGGCGTATTTGCTGCATCTCTGTGCGCAGGCCGACGTGTAAGAGGTCGCCGGTTAGCACGATTGCATCGGGTTGATGCTCGAGTGCGGCCGCGGTTGTTGCCTCGAGCATCTGTTGGGTGTGACGGTACCTGCGCTTGCGTCGCCAGGAGAGGTAGCCGAGCGCGCGTTTGCCCAACAGAGAGGTAAAGCCGGTACCTGTTAGGGACGTTGTGTGCGGATCGGTGAGGTGAGCTATGCGAGTCACGGGGGCCTTTTTTCTTGGTTGGGTTGGAGTTGGTGCTGGCAATCAACGGGGTTCAATCAGGTATAATGCCGCGCCTTTTCGCTACGCATCCGCCCATCGGGCAGTGTGTATACAAGTTCTTCGATGCGAACCATAACACCATGATTTATCTGCACATACTCGGCGATTCGACTCTGTCTTTATGGGGTCTTGATGCCACACTTCGGTTGGAACGGCAGCTCGCCCAGTTTACGCCGTTCGAACGGCTTGAGGTGATACCTGAAACCGGTTTAGCGCTTGGACCGGTGTTGGCCGTGCGGGCTGAGTATTTGTTTGAGCCCAAAACACTGGAAGGTCTTGTCGAGGCGGGTTTCAACGCGCTGCGCTGTGCTGACGACGATGCACTGGCCGCAGTTTATGCCCCGGCTGACCAGGCTGGGGCAGCGGTGACCGCTCTGGTTGATCAGCAACCGGGGGCGTTCGAGGTTTTGGGCGTTGCCGATCTCGCCTCGTTTGATGGATTTTTGCGCAAAGTTGAGCCGCCGCTACTTGCCAAAGTGGATGCAGGGTCCGTCCACCGGCTAGAAAGCGTGCTCTACGGTAACGCTTATAAAGGCATCACCGATCTGGTGACCAAATGGTGGTGGCCGCGGCCGGCTCGAGTGGTGGTTGGTTGGTGTGCGAATGCCGGTATTTCACCAAATGCAGTCACCATCTTTGGTGGCTTGCTGATGCTGGCGAGTTGCTGGCTGTTTTACGAGGGTTACTACGCGGTGGGCCTGCTGGGCGGCTGGATAATGACCTTTCTTGATACGGTCGATGGCAAGCTAGCGCGGGTGACTATTCAGTCGAGTAAGTTGGGGCATGTGCTCGACCATGGGATGGACATTGTTCATCCGCCGTTTTGGTATGTGTTCTGGGGCTTGTCACTGCCGCATACGATTCCTAACTTTGAACCCTGGTTAGGACTGTCGCTGACCGCCTGGTGGGGGCTGATTGTATTTGGCTACATCGCTGGCCGGTTGTTGGAAGGCGCCTTTCACGCGTTGGGTGACTGCTCGCTATTTGCCTGGCGGCCGTTTGATGCCTACAACCGCCTGATTACCGCCCGGCGCAACCCTTTATTGATTCTGCTGACGTTGAGCGTGATTGGGCAACGCCCTGACTTGGGCTTTTACGCGATTGTGCTGTGGACTCTATTCAGTTCTGTGTTGCTGGTTGTGCGGCTTGCACAGGCTGCTATCGAACGTTCGCGCACGGGTCCGGTGTCGTCCTGGTTGGCTGATCCCGACGCTGCCGCGCGTGACTATCCCGAAGCTTTTGCGCGATTTTCGGGCACCCAGAGTGCGTACGGTGATGCTGCTAAGCCAGTACCCGGCGCGTGAGCTCCGAGCGATTCACAGGGCATGTCTGAGGTGGTGGCCGGTCTGGAAACCCTGGTAGCCCAACAACTCGGGCTCGCACGCACTGCGGGTTCTGATGCTGCACTACTTGCCTTAGATGCGGCGCCCGCTGATGAAGATCTCGCGGCATTATTGAAAGCGTTGCATGGGCTGTATGGCTCCTCGATCAAGGCGGTGTTGCTCTACGGTTCCTATACCCGCGGCGCTCGTGACTCGCTCGTGGATCTTTATGTATTGCTCGATGGTTACCCGCCGGTAGTGCCGCGCTGGCAGGCGCTGGCGAATAAATTGTTGCCGCCGAATGTTTATCAGCTTGAGGCGGAAAATGGTGTTCGCTGTAAGTACGCGCTGTTGCCACTACGTCAATTTGTGCGTCGTCTCGATCGTGATTTCCATTCCTATTTCTGGGCCCGATTTGCTCAGCCATGCACGCTTGTCTATCTCAGCGACGCGGTGTCAGGAACTACCCTGGTTAGTGGTATTGCTTCTGGTGTGCGCCGGTTCTGCGTTGAAACCGCTCGCGCTGTACCAGCCCCCGTCAGTCCGCAGACTTTTTGGGAAGAAGGGCTGATGCGTACCTATGCGTGCGAGTTGCGTGCTGAAAGTGGCTCACGAGCGCGCGCGTTGGTATTAGCTAACGAGGACTATCTGGTGGCTCTGGTGCGCAGCTGGTCTGCTGAAACTCAGACTGAAGCTATAACAGCTACGGCCGGTTCGGGATCTGATTTGGCCGTGGATGGCGATGGCGATGGCGTAATTTTGTATCCGTCGTACCCCGGTGAGTGGCGCTGGGCGGCGCGGCGAGTTCTGGGTAAATTTTTAAGTGTGGCGCGGCTGATAAAAGCAGCTTTTACGTTTAACGATGGCTTTGCCTATTTGTTGTGGAAGATCGAGCGGCATTCTGGAATCTATGTTGAGCCGACTGCCTTGCAACGCCGATTGCCGTTGCTGTTTGCCTGGCCGGTGTTCTGGCAGCTGTACCGACTTGGCGCATTTCGCTAACGCGAGTGATGGCAACTGACGCGACCCCACCCGAAAAAGACTCCAAAGTTTGGAATAACTTTGGCCAGTTGATTTCTGGACGATTGGTTGGCGCCATTCTTACGCTGTTGGCCACCGCGGTGATGGCGCGTGCGCTTGGTCCTGCTGAATTTGGCTTGATCGTATTATTGCACACCTATGTTTTGACCATACGCGCGCTGCTGAACCTGAAGCCCGCAGAAACCTTTGTGAACTTTGGCGTGGCGCTTATTGACGCTGGTGACACCGCGCGGGTGAATCATCTGTTGGGATTGGTGCGCAGCTTTGAGTGGGTCACTATGTTGGTGGCGACGGCGCTTGGTGTGATGGCTGCTCCTCTAATCGGTCCTCTGTTGGATCTGCCAGACGAGGCGATTGCTGTTTTGATGGCCTATTCGCTGGTATTGCTCACTTCGCCTGTGGGTACAGCGCGAGGCTTTTGTCGAGCAACCGATCGGTTTGATGTGTTGCGCACTGCGTTGGCCATTGGACCCGCTGTGCGGCTTGCGGGAGTGTTGCTAGCCTGGTATCTGTCAGCGTCTTGGCATTACTTCGCCTTGGTGTGGGCGGTCAGTCTTGGTACGTCCTATTTGTTTTTGTTGTGGCGTGGTCGCAGACTGATTCGTAGCTCTGGGTTTAAGCCACAGCACATGGCGTGGAGTCGTGCGGGTAACGAATTTCCGGGGTTACCTGGTTTTGTTGGTGTGGTTTACGGGCAGGGCATTCTCGATCAGCTCCCGCGACATCTTATTACCCTACTCATTGGCGGCTTGCTGGGTGCCGCCAGTGCGGGTCTGTATCGGATAGCTCGAGAAGTCGCGGATGTTCTGGCAAAACCCGTGCTACTGATTCGGCAGGCAGCCTTCACTGAAATTACGCGTATCGGAGGGAGCGATGCGACCGATAAGAGCGGATTGTCTGGAGTGTTTTTGCGTTACGGTCTGCGCATGCTGGCTCCGAGCATCGCATTGGTGTGTGCCGTCAGTTATTTTCGCGAACAGCTGTTGAGTGCTATTGGCGGTGCGGAGTACGCCGTGGCGGGCAGCCTGCTGGTACTGTTGTTGATTGCGGCCGCGGTTGATTTGGTTGGAGCTGTATTGCGGCCCATCGCTTATGCGTATGGCAAAGCGATGGTCGCGCTGCGTGTGCAAGTGCTCGCGATGCTGAGCTACCTAGCAGTTTTTGTTGCACTGAGCGAGACCTATGGGTTGGTGAGTGTTGGCATTGCAGCCATTGTGGCCGCGGGGGTCACGTTGCTGGTGTTGGGAGTTTTGGTGTGGCGGTGGTCGCAGGCGCGGAAGCAGGGGGCGGAATGAATTCTGCCCCCTTTGAGGCGGCTAAAAAAACCTGTTTCGTTTAGGTCTTATCCCGCAACTTGAGCTCCGAAAATATGACGTTTTGCGCCGATCAGATGCGCATAGTCGATACTGCCTTGGTCTTCTTTGTGAAAATTAATAGGCACAAAGTCGACAAACAGCTCCTCGTCGGTGAAGCCGGCATTGCTGAGCATGCCAGCGACACAGTTTCATCATCGGTTGATAACAGTTCGAGCCGAGCACTATTTGCAGCGAATGGCCGCGCGAGGCAAGGACTCGAAGTTGGGTACGATCGCAATAAATTGAACCTGCTCTGTTGCCCAAACGGACGTCGAAGTGCGTCGTGAAGGCAAAGCTTATGTGAATCACGTGCTCGGCTTTTATGTTTAAATGGCACCGTTAACCGACAATGACGGCAACGTGCTGAGTGCGAAAGAAGATCTTTTTGAACTCGTCGGTCCAGAGCTTATCTTTGTTGGTAGCCCTGAAACCCGTATTGAGAGTATTAAAAGGTATGAAGAGATCGGAGTTAACCAAATCAATTTGCGCGTCACTATGGGGGATATGCCGCTTGAATTGGCAGATCGCGCGGTCGCGCTCTTTGGAGAGCAGGTTCTGCCGCATTTCAGTGATTAGTTTTCTACCAGTTCTGCGACCAGTTCTGGGGCTGGCGAAGTTGTCGATGTTGAGTCTGGGGATGGTGCTGAGTTCGGGGCTGCACGCGGCAGAACGAACGTACCTAACGGTTGAAGCAGTCGATGGAGTTCCGCTGAACGTTGTTACAGTGGGTAATCCGGAGCACCCAAGCATTGTCTTTGTGCATGGAATAGGCCAAAGCCATGCGAGCTTTATGCGCCAACTTGATTCTGATTTGGCGGACGACTACTACCTGGTGGCATTTGACCTTCGCGGACATGGTAACTCGGGCAAGCCTTGGTTGGCTGAAGCATACAATCGCAGTGAAGTATGGGCACAAGACCTAGACGCAGTACTTGTCGCGACCAAGGCTCACAAGCCCGTTGTGGTTGCCTGGTCATACGGGACGCTAGTCTTGGCCGATTATATCCGGCACTGCGGCACAGATGCGCTTCGTGGCGTAAACCTCGTTGGTTCTTTGGGGGCGTTGGTACCGATGGTGCCCTCCGGCGATAAAGCGCTTTATGCAAAATTTATCGCGCATCGAAAGCTGCAACACAGTCAGAATGTACAAGACAACGCATCGACGGTTGAGCAGTCGGTCGAGTGGTTGACAGCTGTGCCAGTAGACGCTGACAGTCAAAGCTTGTTTGGCCGGGTAGGGATGATGTTACCCGCCTATGCCAGAACTGCGATGTCACAGCGCAAGTTCGACAACAGTGATCAAGTCGAAAAATTCAGTTTTCCCGTTCTGATATCGCGGGGCGATAAAGACCCGTCAATGCCTTCGAGTGCGACGGACAGTGTGATAAAGAAGTTGGCTGATGTGCGTTCATCGACTTACCCAAACACAGGACACTCACCCTTTTTCGAACAATCCAAGCGATTTAACACAGAGTTGCGAGAGTTTGTACAAGCACTCCCGGCGGTTAAACCCAAGGACTAAAATTTGGATACACCATTACTGCGCGCTGTCAGAACTCATCAGTATGGCGGTTCTTAAGGCCTGGTTCTGAAGGAAATTTCCCGTCCTGAACCTGCCGACGATGAGGTACTTGTCGCGGTTCATGCGGCGGGTGTTAACCCAATCGATTGGAAGTTGGGCAGGGCCAACACCGTTGTTCACTGAAACCTACCTCTACCAGCGCATTCATAACTTCCCAGGAGTCGAGGTCGAGTTTGGCCGGCTGAAGGCCGTTTTAACCCATGACTTGCGCGCCCAGTTGGCGCAGATAGCGGTTCCCACTGGGGTGATCTCGGCGCGGGATGATGCGCTGACACCCATAGCGCTGTCTGACGAACTGGCACAGCTGATTCCCGATGCCATGCAGCAGACATTGTCCGAAGGTGGACACTTTTGTCCTGTGACTAATATCCCTTGATTACACCGGTTTCCACGTTGGTCATACTAAAATGTGGTAATGATATATTAATGTGTATTCTGGGCTCTGGCGTGAGCAAACACGCCGCTTAAACCGTAAACAAGAGATAAAGCTCATGACATTTACCCGACGTTCGGCATTGCAAGGATTGGCAACCGCAGGTGCTGC
>JALZVT010000103.1 GCA_023300545.1 Pseudomonadales bacterium | reverse complement strand
TTGAGCGCGCTCAGGCCGAGACAACACTCAGGTTTCGCCCAGCGTGCTTTGCTGCATACAGCCGCTGATCGACACGCTGCATCAGTTCGCCCATCGTCTCCGAGGACCTAGATAGGGCGGCGCCAATACTGATGGTAACGGCGACATGGGTACCGTCGTCGAGATAGACGTTATGATTTTGCACAACCATACGAAATCTCTCAGCGGTACCCAACAGCTCGTCTTTTTCACAGCTCGCAACGAGCACCATGAATTCCTCACCGCCCATTCGCGCGAGGCTATCCGCGAGACGGCACTGGGATTCGAGAACTCGAGATACCTGGGTGAGAACAAAATCACCCGCCTGATGGCCATGGGTGTCGTTAATGGCCTTGAAGTGGTCTATATCGATCGACAATAGCCCAAAGGCCGTGGCACCGCGCGCCAGTTCGTTCATTTTCTGCTCAAGTTGGTCCTGAAAATAGCGTCGATTTCTTAGCCCTGTTAGCACATCGGTTGTCGATAACCGGGCGAGCTCACTGTTTGCGGCGTGTAACTTTCGCTCGCTGTTCTGTAGGTCGTGATACGCCAAAATATGCTCGGTGACATCACGAAACATGATCATCTTATCGCCGGGCCGTGAGCCTTTACTGGCCAGTGAATCAATGCGCAGATCAAAGTGTCGCAATGTTCCGTCTACCCTCAGCCCTACCGTGTGATGAGTGATGCTGTCGTCGAGCAAGAAACTGATATCTGGCAGAAAACTCTCTAGCGGTTGATAAGCCAGCTTTGCGTTCGCCTGTCTGGTCAGTTTTACAAACGCAGAGTTGCAGTCAATAACACTACCGTTACGGTCTACATTGACCATCGCATCCGGCATCAACTCAAGCAACTTGGCGTGCGTTAACGGCAATACATAGTGGGTAATGTCTCGCCGTAACCAAAACGAAAAACTGAACAAGGTTATGGTTGTCGTCAATACAAACGGACTAACACCGTATTGCTGAACCAGATTGGAGTCGGCGCTGAAAAACATGTCACACAGCATCGCCATCGGCAGAATCACTGCCATGAAAAAGTAAGGCACCGAGAATTTTGAACGCGCTATTCTCACCGCCGCGATCAAGGCCATCGCCGTGACGACAATGCCCGCAAAAATCATGGTTAAGAGCGCACCAATCCCAGGGCTTTGGTAATCCAACATGTGGTTTGGCTCGCCAGCGAGTGGGACTTCAAACAGCGCAAACTGCCCATGCCAGGGGTTTGTAATCGCCAGTGCGGCAAGACCTGCGGCGATACTCAAAGAGCCAAGGCGAAACCAACGGAGTTGCTCGTCACTAACGCGTAATAGTCGTAACACACAGAGCGCGTACAGTGGAGTGACAAACTCGCAAAGCGCGTAAACCAGACCCTTGTCAAAAGGCGCATGGTGCATGAATGCAATGGCCCACGGATAAAGCACAAAGACCGCCAACAAGAAAAACAGGTCGCGACCGGCTTGCTTGTGCAGGTGCCCAAGCAACTTCACCAGACCATAGGCACCCCCGACACTACCGAGAATAGCCCAAGCAAAATCAACTTGATGAATGATAGTTTCTTCCAATTCCAGCGTCTCGCCAGCGTATTCGGTCCTTGAATTGACACTGTAGCTCGTCGACCGCGGTGTAAATGTGACACATCGAGCAACTGTCAAAAAATTTACAGAAATTTTCAGGCGCCTCTAACGGCTAGGCTAGAATATCGACGATCCGGTGCGCTCGGAAAACTACTGCGGCGCTTCTGTCGCCGCCAGCGTTGACTGGTTTGGCTTACTCATTCAACTGAAACCTCCCGTTGTAGCGGAACAGATGCCATTGCCCTGGAAGCGGGATGCCAGCGCCAAACAATTGCCACAGGTAGCCAACCTATCCGAATACCAATCCCAAAAGACTCAAACTCAAATATTTCAAGCGAAGTTAACGGCTCTCTCTGCGATTTAAAGTGAAATGTCGGGGCGAGAGTTGTATTGCACGTCAATAGGAATATTTTTACCTTGATGCGGCACCATAGCGCGAAAGACCGAGCCGAACGGAATCATCAATTTGACGACTATTTATTGACTCATCTCAGCCATTTCGCCAGATACGCAAATTTAGTCATCAGACTCTGGCTTAAGAAAATAGTGGCGCTGAATGACGTCGCCAAAAACTCGGTGAACAGGTCGCTGGGATCATAGTGGGGCAGGGTGCGCCGTGAAGGGAGGCGAGGCGGGTCTCGGTCATAAGATGTGGTCGAGTATCTTGGTGATGAGTTCCGGTTCGATGATGTCTGCGATGACGCGAAGCTGGCCACCGCACATTGAGCGCAGAGTGAGCGCAGAGTGAGCGCAAAGTGGTGCTAATTTGAGAGGCGCGTTTAAGTCGCTGGGCCCAGTGCCATCGGCATTAGTAAAAAGTTCTGAGTTTATTGGGTGCGATAAAGCCAAGTCTCCGCTGAAACTGGGACGGACAAAAGCACCAATCCGGACGCACCGCAGATATGCACCGACCGACGACCATGAAAGAAGACGACGTTCGGCAACACACTTTGATTTTGATTGATAATCCGAAGGCCGAAACATCACTTGATGATGACAGTGGCCGCCGTGAGTTCTTCGTTCGATTTGGGCAGTGTGGGTATCGGTTCTGGGTCGTGTAATAGAGCTGACCTTCGGGACTCGGATGAACCTGCTGGCGACTTCACCGACTATGGAAAATCCAGCGGTACAGCAAGTGCGCCGCTGAAGCTCTGTAGCTTCCAAATAAAATCTTGACGAAGTCTTCGCCATCTCAGAATCAGGGAGCACAACATGTGCGCCGAAATTGTGGCGCATCTCCGTATAGCTTTATACAGACTCAATTTAACATAATATATATTATGCGCACTTATAGTTGAGTCGAATGCAGGGGTCAGAATGAATTCTGACCCCGTATATCGCCCTGTGAGCTACTTGCGCAGTCGCTTGCCGCGCGCTGTTGTGAGGTTTTTGGTGGTCGTCTGCACTTTTACCGGTATCGCGTATCGCGGTAACTGCCCGCGACAATGACGTCGAACGCGCTGCTTGAGTTCGGGCGCTGACAACGCCTCGGCCACCAGGCTATCGTCAAGTCTGACTGTTGCGACAACCACATTGCCAAGCAACGAATGCGCCTCGCCAGTTACCGCGCACTCCACAACACCTGGCAAAGTTTCGATAACGGTCTCAACTTCGGCCGGAAACACTTTCTCGCCGCCAACGTTGATCATGTCGGATTCACGGCCAAGTATGCGCAGCCAGTCACCGTCGGTTTCCACGCGGTCACCGGTGCAAAACCAACCATCATGAGCTTCCGGGCTTGTCACATTCAAATAACCCAGCATGGTGCCCGAGGCTTTCACCCAGAGCACATCATCGATCACACGTGTCGCAAAATCGTCTGAGCTGAGTTTTATCCAGCGACTATCACCAGGACGCGTTTTTGAGCGCGGCGCGCCAAATTCGGACGTACCGTATTTTTGCAGCAGCGCCGTATCAGGCATGAGTTGCGCCAGACGATCGATAACCGTCGGGTCGGGCGGTTCAGACCCAAACGTGACAATTTCAAGGCTGGCCAAATTGTGATTATTTAGGGCAGGTGACACCAATAGTAGTTTCAAAAACGATGGTGAAACGGGCAAAACTTGCGCTTGGTGTTGTTCGATACTGGCGCAAACGGCCTGGGGCGATCGATCATCAGGCACGATCAGAGTGCCCCCGGCAAACAACGTATACAGCAGTGTGTCTATACCAGCTATGTGATCAAAGGCGAGAAAGCCAATGGTCGATTTGGCCTTTTTGACGTTTTCCAGATGAGTGGTGAATCGGCATGCGTCGTGTAAAACCGCTTTGGGTTCCCCACTGCTACCTGAAGAAAACACAACAAATCCCGGATGTTCAGACTCACGAAGTTGCTGCACCAATGGGTGCCCGCCCGCCTCGCTTGCTCGCAAGTCTTGGTGTTTGATTGGTGTTTCAAGTGGCCACTGCACATGCAGTCGTGGCTGGCAGGCTGTCAGCTTTTGCGCAACTCTCGGGTCGTTTGGCGTGTTAACAACGGCAATGGCGTTGAGACGCAGCAACGCTAAAAATGCGGCAATCGCCTCGACCTCAAAGCCGCAAGACAGCATAACAGGATCAGCGGCGACGATTCCGGCTGCCGTAAACTCTGTGCTGTAATGATGTATGCGATCGAGCAACTGTTGATACGACAGCGGCTCATTATTGACTATTAGGGCCGGCACGCTGTTGGCGGCTGCGTGTTCGATCAGCCGCGCTTCAAGCACCGGCAACGACAAGGCTAAAACACTCCGCCAAGATAGACGATCTGGCCCGTGATGAAATCACTGTCGTCGGCCAAGAAAAAATCCAGGGCATTGGAGACATCGCGCATCTCCCCTACCCGTTTAATACTCTGGCGTTCAATCAGCGAATCGATCTTTTCGTCGCCTACGCCTCGTAGCAAATCGGTGTAGATCGGTGTGGGGCCAAGCGCATTGACCGTAATGCCATAACCGCCAAGTTCTTTTGCGAGCACTTGAGTGAAATTTACAATGGCGGCTTTGGACGCCGCGTAGGCCGACTCGCCTTCAAGTCGCAGTGGCGTTGCGACCGTCGCAAAGTTAACTATTCTTCCAGCTTTTTTCGGAATCATTAACTTTGCCGCTTCGCGACACATCAAAATGCTACCAAATACATTGGTGGTGAAAACGCGTTCAACGGTTTTCATTGGCGTGAGAACCGCGGCGTTCATTGACGCAATGCCTGCGTTGTTCAGAAGTGTTCCGAGTTGGCCGTGTTTTTTGCGAATGTCGCGCATCATCCTGCCAACGCCGCGTTCATCCGCGACATCTACGCAATAGTGATGATAGTTATCGTGAGACAGATCTGATTCGTCTCGAGAGCAGCCAATAACCGTTTCGCCCGCCTGCAAATAGTATTCGCAGAGATAGCGCCCAATGCCCTTGCGTGCACCCGTGATGAGTATGGCGCCGTTCATGATGTTCTTCATGAAGCTTTCTGGTTGGCGAGTTCCTCAAGCACAAAATCAACCAATGAGGCGACATTGCGATACGGACTGTTCTTCATCGACATGGCCTTTTCGCTGGCCAGAACCACTTCGGTGGTAAATGAATCTTCCACCCGCGCTTCGATGTCAACAATCAGCGAAACAAGAGACAACGAATCGAGAGAGTCATCGCCGTCAAAAACGGCGGTTGTGTTGCTGATTTCTCGCAGATGGTCGTAGTCGAGCTCGTCGTTGAGATCGGTGATGGCGTCACTAATGATCGAAAAAATCTGCTCTCGCGCCGAATTATCCACTGTGGGAGAGTTCTGAGTGGCAGAAGCGTCTGAAGTCGATGAGTTGGTAGATGATGATGACACGTTGATCCTCTAACGATACACAGTCAGCAGTAGGCCGGTGCGGCCTAGCGCTTCAAAAGAGTTTTTGCCGGATTACCCTGCAATATGAGGTTACTTTTATACCTGCGGTTTACGAGGCTATTCGCGGCAACGATCACGTTGTCGCCAATTACAGCTCCATCGGTAATGGTACAGCCGGAGCCAATCCAAACATTGTTGCCGATGGTAATGCCTTTCGAGGTGCTGCCCTGATCTTCCAGGTGCATATCGAGCTCGCCGTGACGGTAATTGGTTGCGACAATATTCACATTGGCACCACAGATGAAATTGTCACCGATAGTGATACCGCCCTCGCCCGCGGCGATAAAGCAGCCGATAGCGACACCCGCTCGATCACCGAAGATAACTGGTCCGTCAATGGCCTTGATCTTTGTATAAGAGCTAACCGTGCAGCCCTTGCCGAATTGCAATTTTTCTGACAAATCAACTTCTGCACGAAAGCTTACCTTCGCTCGGTATTTGAGCAAATAGTAGGCTGTCACCACAAACGAGGGGGTGAACATGCGTTGGAGACCTTTTGCGAGGCCAGACTTTGCCATGGCGGTGAAATACTTTCAGACAGACGTAAAGGAGCATGATAACAAGGGTTGGGCGTTTCGCAGACTTCTTAATGCACGTGTTGGCCGGTGTTGGTTGAGACTGGGAACTAGTTTGGGCTTTGTTGGGCGAACAGGTCTCAGTGAGGTTGTGAGTCAGGTTGCGTTTGCTTTTTATGCGGTGCTGACGTCGCTGTACCGATGGCCACGCGGCAGGCTTGTATTCATTGTTCTTGAGGCAAAATCGAATGCGGAACTAGGAACTGCGTATAGGACACAGAGGCTAAGCCCCCTACAATGACGCGATGATATTTGTCCCCCTATTCCCTTGGTCGGAGGCCTTAGCCTAGATGCAAGCCGGAGCACTAATAGATGCCCACGTGCATTTTTATCCGTCGTACGATGCGAAGCGTTTTCTCGATGCCGCAAGCGACGGCTTTGCACGTCAGCCGCAAACTGCCGCTCGGCGAGTTTTGTGCATGGCCGAGAGTTGCTCTGACAACTGGTTTAGCACTTTACTTGACCAAAAAGATCGAGCGCAGAGTCTGGAAGGTACCGGCTGGGAGTTACACCCAACCGAAGAACCCCAGAGTTTACGATTACGCCGCACGCACGACGGCTCGGAACTGCTAATCATTGCGGGTCACCAGTGTGTTACGGCGGAAGACATTGAAGTTTTGATGTTGGGCCAAGTTGAAAAGCATCCTGACGGTCAGCCCGCAGAAGTTGTGGTTGCCGCCGCGCTAGCTGCCGGCGCCCTCCCATTGCTGCCCTGGGGGTTCGGTAAATGGCTCGGAAGACGAGGTGAGCTTGTCACGCACTTAAAAGCCACTTTTGGCGCGCAACTGTTATTGGGAGACAACAGTGGTCGCTTGGCGAGAACGCCGATGCCGGCGCTACTTAGTGAAGCGGGCGACCAAGGCCATTGTTTGCTGCCGGGCAGCGACCCCCTGCCCATGCAGGGTGAAGAACACAAGGTGGCAAGCTTTGGCGCCTGGGTACCTGGACACATTTCTGCCGAAAAGCCCTTCGCCGACTTGCGGGTGATACTTGCGCACGGCGCACAACCGGAGCCTTATGGCGCCGGTGAGACCCTGGTGCGGTTTGCTCGCAACCAGCTACTCATGCAGATTCGCAAAAGGTGGCCGTCCAATGGGTGAGACTAACGCCGTCCATAAACGCATGCTGGTGCTCGCACCGCAGCCCTTCTTCTCGCCTCGAGGTACCCCATTTTCGGTGTACTACCGCTCGATGGTGACTGCGGAGTTGGGCTACGACATTGACTTGCTGACCTATGGTCAAGGTAGTGATGTCGCCATTGAAGGCGTCACCTTGTTACGCGGCCCTTCCTTAAGCTGGTTGGGCGCCGTAAAAACAGGACCGTCGGTGCCTAAGCTAGTGCATGACGGGTTCATGTTTTTGCGTTTCATCTGGCTGCTTGTTACCAACCGCTACGATGTGGTTCATGCACACGAAGAGGCTGTGTTTTTTGCGGGCCTCGTCAAACCTCTGTTTGGCTATCAACTGATTTACGACATGCATTCCAGTCTGCCAGAGCAACTTGATAACTTTGGTTATTCTCGATCGAAACTCCTTAAGCGCTGTTTTGAATTTCTCGAGGTACGTTCGCTTAAGGCGGCAGATGCCGTCATTACCATTTGTCCGGCGTTGCGTGACCAGGTGGCAAAGCTCGCACCCTGGGCGATGGCTAAGCATGAGCTTATAGAAAACTCAATTTACGACGACGTGGTGCTGACGCAGGCCGCTCAGCAGAATCAAGAGACTGTTACATCGGCAGATGCCCAGGCACTTTCCGGCGGCAAAACCGCCATCGTCTATGCGGGAACGCTTGAGACCTATCAGGGCATCACTATTTTATTGGATGGCATCAAGACTCTAACTGCCAAACGATCAGACTTTGTACTGATTATTGCTGGTGGATCCGTACCACAAGTTGAGCGTTTCAAAGCCATTAGTGCCGCTCATCAGTTAGGCGAGAGCGTGCAGTTTTTAGGACAGTTGCAACCCAACGAAGCGCGTCAACTCGCAGCCAGCGCTGACATTATTTTATCGCCGCGGAGCTCCGGTACGAACACGCCATTGAAAACCTATGAGCAGTTGGCCTGTGGGGTGCCACTGGTAGCAACGTCTATTTACTCGCACACTCAGGTGCTTGATGACACGCTTGCCGTACTCGTCGAGCCAACCCCTGAAGGCCTCGCAGACGGAATTGAGCAACTTCTCGATAGCCCAGAAAAGGGGCTTAAGCTGGTAGCGGCCGCCCAAGCGCACTATGCGGAGCACTACGCGCGTCCTGCTTACACTGAGAAATTGCAGCGGCTGCTGGAGCGCCTAAACTAATGTGCGGCATTGCGGGTATTGCCGGCGCGGGTGCGCAGTCGGCGAGTAGAGATGTGCTGGCCAACATGTGTTCCCAGGTGTTGCACCGAGGACCTGACGATCAAGGTCTTGGCTATTACCAGGGCGTGCACATGGGTATGCAAAGGCTAGCCGTGATTGATCTTGAGACCGGCAATCAGCCCCAAACCTCCGCAGACGGACAGACGGTTATTACCTATAACGGCGAGCTCTACAACTATCGAGAGCTTCGCGCAGAATTAATTGCTGCGGGGTTTGCCTTTCAAACCGACTCCGACACCGAAGTGATTGCAACCGGCTATCAGGTCTGGGGCGAGGCGTTGTTCCCACGACTTAACGGTATGTTTGCCTTTGCCCTCTTTGATCAGAACAAAAACAAAGTGTTGCTGGTGCGCGATCACATTGGCATCAAGCCACTATATACCGCTGAAATAGATGGCACGCTCGTTTGGGGTTCTGAAGTAAAAAGCTTATTGGCGTTTCCTGACTTTCCACGTCGCCTGAATACCCTGGCCTTGCAAGAGTTTTTGGCGTGGGAATACGTACCTGAAACTCGCACCCTGTTCAAAGACGTGCAGCGCTTGCGTCCGGGCTGCTATTTAACGTTTGACCTTGGCACCCGAACCAGCCAGATCACGAGCTACTGGCGGGTTGAAAACGCGCCAGCACAACAGAACAAAACGCACAAAGAGTGGAGCGATGATCTTGGTGGGCGGTTAGAGAAAGCCGTAAAAGCGCAATTGGTTAGTGACGTGCCATTGGGCGCGTTTCTGTCTGGTGGTGTTGACTCATCACTGATCGTTGCCCACATGGGGGACGCGAAAACCTTCAGTATTGGCTTTGATGACCCCTCCTATAACGAACTCGACTACGCTAAGCAGGTTGCCGAGCATTTGCAGGTCGATCACACCAGCAAAATCATTAAGCCGGATGCGCTTGGTTTGTTTGATCGGTTGATGCACCACCTAGACGATCCAATTGCCGATTTTTCGATCTTTCCAACCTTTCTCGTTAGCGAGATGACGCGGGAACACGTTACCGTTGCGTTGTCTGGAGACGGCGGTGACGAACTCTTTGGTGGCTATGACACCTATGTGGCACAGCACTATGGCGCGATGTATGACCATTTACCTGGGCTACTCAGAAAGCAGTTAATTCCATCACTGACATCACTGCTGCCGCCGGCTAGCCAAAAGAAAGGGCTGGTCAACAAGATAAAGCGCTTCGCAGAAGGCGGCGCGTTGCCGGAGCAACTCGGACACACCCGCTGGCGGCTGTTTGCCACGCCCGATGAGCTGTCTAGACAGTTAGTCGGTGAAGCGGCCAAGCCCGACGATCTATACGGTCATATTGAGCGCTTGCGTGGGGCATGTGATGCCATGGATCCGATGAATCAGGGGCTATATATAGACACTTACAGCTACCTCACTGACAACTGCTTGCCAAAAACAGATCGCATGTCGATGGCGGTGTCGCTGGAAACACGTGTGCCGTTTCTTGATCCTGATGTGATGACGGGCGCCTTTTCGATGCCCGGTGAATTTAAGCTCAGTGGTGGTGTCACTAAACCACTACTCAAAGAACTGGCGGCAAAGCATGTGCCCTACGATTGCGTGTATCGCAATAAAGAAGGTTTCAGTATTCCGATTAAAACCTGGCTGATGAACGAGTTTGCGTCGCTGCTTGACCGCTATCTCGCCCCTGCCCGGCTTGAAGCGCAAGGTATTTTCAACGTCGCATATACCACTAAACTCGTTCAAGAACACTTGGCAAATGTTGCCAATCACTCCCATCGATTATGGGGACTAATTGTCATTCAGGCCTGGTGTGATCGCTGGCTTGATGGAACAAACGCATGAGGATGTCCGCGTGAGTTGTTATGTAGTAACCGGTGCAACCGGATTCACGGGCGGTGCCCTCGCGGCGCGCTTAGTTCGAGATGGGCACGAAGTTGTGGCGTTGGTTCGCGAAACATCCGACACCAAAGCCTTGAAAACACAGGGCGTGCATTGCGAAGCTCTCTCTCTGCTGGACAAAGACGCTCTAGATAAAGTTCTTTCTTCGCGCCCTATCAGTGCAGTCTTTCATATCGCTGCGGCTTATCGCACAGAGCATGCAGATGAAAGCGAGTTTTTTGAGGTTAACGTAGAGGCTACACGCATCTTGCTGCAGGCTACTTCTGATGCGGGCATTGCGCGCTTTGTGCACTGTTCAACGGTTGGGGTACAAGGGGCAATCGAACACCCACCAGCCGCGGAAGATTACCGGATGAATCCGGGTGACCACTACCAAGAATCAAAGCTTGAAGGTGAACGTGTTGCTTTAGAGTTTGCAGAGCGCGGCCTAGGCGTGAGTGTTGTTCGGCCCGTGGGCATCTATGGCCCTGGTGATACGCGTTTTCTGAAGCTTTTCAAAGCCATTGATAAGCGTATTTTCCTAATGATTGGCAGTGGGAAAACGTTATACCACCTGACCTACATTGATGACCTTGTCGACGGCATGTTGTTGGCTGCTGAGCACCCCGCCGCCATTGGTGAAGTATTCACCCTGTGCGGGCCGGAATACACAGATCTCAACGAACTGGTTCGGCGTATCGGTGCGGTACAAGAACGATCAGTGCCGGGTTGGCGCATTCCCGCCTGGCCTGTTGTCTGGGCCGCCCATGTCTGCGATTGGCTCTGTAAGAAAATTGGCGTTCAGGCGCCCCTTTATCCGCGACGTGTTGAATTCTTTTTGCTGGATCGCGCATTTACCGAAGACAAGGCTCGCCGGCTAATTGGCTACGCCCCCGCGGTGTTACTCAATGACGGCCTGCAGCGCACTAGCGACTGGTATAAACAAGAAGGAATGCTGTGATGGCTGTATTTGACGGAATGGAAATTCTGGCATTCGGCGGCGTGACGGCGTTTGGCGCATTAGTGTGCTATTTGGCGGCGCGGTTTGGTTGGCTTGCAAGCTGGCCCTGGACTACGGGCGTTCTGCGCTTGCTTGCCATGTGGCTTATCGCGGCTTGGGTGGGCTACGGCACACCACTGTATGTGGCCGTTGCTATATTGCCGCTTGCCGTGATTTGGATGAAGCAACAACACTCGATTCTTCGGCTACTTGTGCTCGAATTTGGCTTTGGTTTATTCATGGTCTGGCACAGTCAAATGCCATTGCTGGTCTTGAATCTGGGTTTACTGGTACTGGTTGATCAAGTTCTTGCGCGATTCTCATTACTGCGTTTCGACAAGCAAAAAGAGCCCAGAGAAAACATCTATCGGTTTTTACTCGTTGCGGGTTTTGCCGGGTTTGCTGTGCTGGGTACCTACTTTCAAGGCGCAACCATAAGTAAATATGTTGTAACCCACAGCCTGCGTACGTCGCTCGATCTGATACCGATGGGAGGGGTCCGATTTTGGTACAAATCACATACTCTTAACCACAAGGATCTACCTTCAGGTGCACTGCCGTCTGT
Organism: Pseudomonadales bacterium; assembly: GCA_023300545.1. Taxonomy (GTDB): domain Bacteria; phylum Pseudomonadota; class Gammaproteobacteria; order Pseudomonadales; family Azotimanducaceae; genus JALZVT01. The sequence continues at coordinate 58,898 of JALZVT010000103.1, read as the reverse complement.
GTTCTGGCAATCCCGGGCTCCCGTTAGCACCAAACAGTGCTTGCTGTCGCTGCACGGCGCGGCTGTAGAAGGATCCTTACAGGGCGCCGCACAGGTCATTGGTCGTGGTGCTATACGGGCAGGGTTTCGTGTTTACGCCCTTGATCACCCTGGTTTTGGTGCATCCCCTGCACCGCGTTACGGCGACAACATCGACGTTTGGAATCCTGGACTACACACAGAGCGCTTACTCCAAGTGATGCGTCGCGAAGGCTGCGAAGAGATTAGCGTCCTTGGTCATTCACAGGGCGTCACCGAGGCGCTTCGATTGGTTGTTAGCGGCACCGATCTGGCGGGGGGCTGGGTGCTTGGCGCGGGGCTCTATCTGGATGATCCCGAGCGCGAAGACTATTGGTTTCAACGCTTCCACCATGACCGTGGGCTCGATTCGAGCAATTCCCAGCTCGACAAGGTCAATTGGAAGTTAATACGAGACCTGTTCTACATTAACCAGGACTACTGTGCCGACAGTCCAATTGGCAGTGTTTACTCGGGCAAGACACCGCTGCATTACTTGACGTTCAAAAACGAGCACGAGAATTTGGCAGCAACCCGAGAACAACTCTGGGAATGCCTAGATTACCCAGACAAAACCCGCGCAGAAGTGAATACAGATCATTATCTGGATTCATTGCGGCTGGGTGGCAGCAGTCGTATCGGACAACTGGTGTTGTTACCTCGCCGCTCATCAGCTGCCATTGCGACGCTGCTAGCGGCGTCAAACATCGTTCCAGCTGCAGAGACTGTGGACACGACTCAAAGCCCGTGAGTCCTAGACTAGAGCGCCTGTGTGCCACCTCGGCCATAGGCGCTTTACTTAACCACCTCGCCCTGGGCGAGGCCCACTATCGCTGTGGTCAGAATTACGCCGTATTTGCTTGAATTTGTAGCGAGTCTACCCGGCACATGGTTTATGCTTTGGCCTATAAATGCTCTCACTGAATCCGTGACCTGATGCTCCTGCGTCGTCGGTAAGCGTCCTAGTTGGCAGTTGTTATGAGAGATCGCTCCAAATCGGTGAAATAGCCGCCCTTATTGTTAGAAAACCTGCGTTAAGATTCGAAAAACGGGACTCATCATCGTGCATAAATCGCTGTTCTTATTTACCATTTCGCATGGATGAAAGGGGCTAGCCGGTGACCGGCGAGACCCCCAGCCTGAGGCCTCCCCCAACCCAGTTTGGTGGGGCGTAATTAACAAGAGATTGAACCTGAACCGTGTCTGAAACGCCATTAGAACTGTCGTTGGTTGTTCCCATGTATGAGGAGCAGGACAACGCGTGGCCGCTATTCCAAGCCATCGATCAGGCGTTACGCGATCTACCGAGCTGGGAGGTCATTTTTGTCGATGACGGCAGCGAAGATGCCACTCTGGATCGGTTAATCGAGCTGGCGAAAACAGATTCTCACGTCCGGGTTATCGCCCTACAAACCAACTGCGGACAGACCCCGGCGATGGTTGCGGGTATCGAAAACGCGCGCGGCAACACCATCATCACAATGGACGGCGACCTGCAGAACGATCCTGCGGATATACCGTCATTCCTGCGGGAGATTGAAGCAGGTCACGATATGGTGGTTGGTTATCGGGTGGCCCGCCAAGACAAGTTTGTCAGTCGTAAGCTGCCTTCCTGGATCGCCAATCGATTGATCGGCTGGGTAACTAATGTACCGATCAAGGATAACGGTTGTTCGCTAAAGGCCTATCGTCGGACAGTTATTCAGAACATTCCGCTGTATTCCGAGCTGCACCGATTTATTCCCGCTATGGCGTCTCTTGCGGGCTCGAAAGTAAAAGAGATTCCGGTGCGTCATCACGCCCGAATTCATGGGGAGTCCAAATACGGGATTTCACGCACGCTTAAAGTGCTACTCGATCTTGTCGTCGTTCGCACGTTGCTTACCACGCTAGGTAGACCGATTAAACTGTTTGCCTTCCTTGCCATACCTCCGATGCTTCTAAGCGCCAGCTTTTTCGCGGCGGGCGTCTACCACGCGCTAGCTACAGGAGACACCTCAATCTATTTTGGGGTGGGTGTTCTGTGGTTTGTCTTTGCCGGATTTTCTCTCGGCATGGGAATTTTGGCGGAACTGTATTATGCGCATATTGATTATCGCGAATCGCAGCTCGCCAGCCTGACTAAGGTTTACCATGGTTGATACAACCTCGACGGGCGGTCGCCCGATTCATCGCTCACATATTGCGGAGTCATCCACAGATAACACTGTGCCCGGTCGACTCAGTGTTCTGGTGCCCATTACAGAACGCTACGACCCGGTAGAAGAGCTGTATCGTGAGTACAAGCGTGGTCTTGATAACCTGAACCGCGACTATGAGATTTTGTTCATAATCGACGGAGATCGACCTGACGTTCGCTCTGCGCTCGAAGTCTTGGGCCATGGTGACGCCACATTGAAGGTGGTTGAGCTGTCCCGGGCGTACGGTGAAGCGACATGCTTGAACGTCGGTCTGCAGCACGCCACCGGCGACACCATTCTCACTCTGCCCGGCTTTCGCCAGGTGGATGTTCTTGAATTGCCCAAATTGCTTGCCGCACTGGACACCCACGATATGGCGGTAGCCTGTCGCTACCCGCGGGGCGATGGTTTCTTTAATCGTCTGCAATCACAAATATTTAGCTCCAGCGTTAACCGTATATCAGGGCTTCGGCTAGAAGATGCCGGTTGCACCGTTCGTGTGTTCCCAAAGCACGTACTAGAAGAAATCGACCTGTATGGTGATGTACATCGGTTTATCCCGCTACTGGCCTATCGTCAGGGCTTTGATGTAAAAGAAGTCAAACTGGCCCAAGCGTCTGCAGACAAGAGCGCCCGGGTCTATTCGCCGGGTATTTACCTGCGCCGAATGCTCGACCTGCTCAACATCTACTTCTTGATTCGGTTCACCAAGAAACCCTTTCGTTTCTTTGGCTTTATTGGTGCCGTCTCGGCGATAATTGGTGGCGGCATTGCCGCATGGACGGTCTTTGAGCGTATTTTCATGGATGTTGCGCTCTCTGATCGCCCCCTGTTCTTAATTGGAACGGTGTTGCTGATCTTTGGGTTGCAGATCATCCTGGTCGGCTTGATTGGTGAGATCATAATATTCAGCAGCGCCAAGACCAAAAAAGAGTACGTGATAGATACGATCTATCAGTTTTCCGACGATACCAAAGACGACAAATAGAAGTACTGAACGCGCATGGTTACCCAGCAGTTGCACGAATCTCAGCCCTTGTCCTTGGCACCCGACCTTGCAAAAGCGTCGTGGCAGCTGTGGGTAGTGCTGGCCTTATTGCTGGTTGCCGGAGCTATCCGGTTCTCTGGAGTTTCTGATCTCAGCTTCTATGGTGATGAAGAAACAACTGCATTCGCGGCATCCAGCGTCATCAACACTGGCAAACCCGCTGTGCCTAGCGGCATGGATTACAACCGCGCCCCGCTCTACAGTTATATGGCGGCAGCGGTTGCCTCTGTGCTTGGAGAAAATCGCGAGCTGAGCTATCGCTTGCCGGCACTTACGTTTGGCATATTGTCGATAGCCTTTATGTGGTTTGGAACTCGCCGATTGCTCGGTGTCGCGGTTGCGCTTGTTGCTACCTTGTTGTTAGCGACGTCGGAATGGCACTCGGTGACATCGGGTTACGCTCGTATGTACTCGCCCTACCTCGCTCTCTTTATGTGCACCGCATATTGCTTTTTGGAATGGAGTAGAACCCGCTCACCGTATGTACTGACGGTTGGTATTTGTTTGTTCTTACTGTCGTCATCCTTCCAGATCTTGACGGTGTTTGGAGTGGCATTGCTGCTACTGCCGCATTTTGTAGTGCGTGAGCTGAACGCTCGGCAATTCTGCTTTGACCTTGCAATGGCCGCGTTTCTGGCGATCGGGGCTATTTATCTTGATGGGCTACTGGTCCAGGGCGCGTACTCCGACTTTGCGATAGCGGTTAGCGGTACTAGCAAAACCACTGTCCTCGGCAATGTGGCACTGTTCTGGGTTCCATTGATGCAAGATGCCCTCTCAGGCATCACGCTTTGGGTTGCTATAACCGGCTTAATTGCGACAACTATTGCCCTTTGGCGGTATCTCCCTCGAGAGTCGTTGCCTTGGACGGCCGCAGTGGTTGGTCTGTGTTTGCTGGCGACAATATTACTCGTGATTGGGCAGGTCTATGCGCTGTCACTGTGTCTGTATTTGCTGATAGTCCTTGCGACCGCACGTGGTTTATCCGTTACCCGTAGTATCCTGTTTTGCGTCCTACCCTTTGCGCTCGCGCTGGGTGCAGCAAGTCTGGTGGGCTCAGCGCCCTACAAGGCGTATCTAACAGATCCAAATCTGCAAGTTGTGTTTCCTTATCTCGCTCAACTATTTGTGAAGTATCCGGTTTTAATCGGGCTTGCGTTAACCGCCCCTCTTCTAGCGGGCCACCGTTTTAGCGCCAACAGCATGGTTCGCTTTCGTCGCGGCGATCACTTTACGGCGATGCTCGTGCGAGTCATGGCTCTGTTCTTTGTCCTCAACCTCTTCGCTTTCGGAGTATTCGGACGCTGGTATGAGGACCGCTATATCGTGCATACCTATCCCTTTATGCTCGCGCTGGCGGCCTATACCTTGGTCGTTGGTCTCGACATCTTTGCCACTCGATTTGAGCTTAAGAAACCCATGCTGCCTGTCGCGGTTGTGGGTGTGCTGCTGTGTTTGCTCATGCCGCACCATCTAATACAGGGTGCATGGCAGGCTGCAACCCGCGAACATGGCGACACCAACATAGAAAACGGTAGATATTTTCCAGATCACGCCTCAGTTGGGAACTATGTGCGCGAGCACATGCAACCCGGCGACACAGTCATAGCCACAGACGTTTTGCAACAGCGTTGGTATGTTGGCCAGGCAGATTACTGGCTACGTAGCTCCACCGATGTATCGATCTACGTCTATGCCGGCAAAGACGGCAAAGTCCGTGATATCTATGTCAATGCTGAGTATCTAAGCAACCAAATAGCCGCCGAGCTGCTTGCCAGCAACAAACGAGTCTGGGTGGTTGTATCGTCGGTAGACGTCGATGAAGACTGGGCGTTCTCTGCAACCGAAAGAGAGTTCATCGCGGCCGTAAAGGCTCGAGGGGTGCTGGCGTTAAGTGGGCGTGATGGAAAATCGGCGGTGTATTTAATGGGGGGTGACGCATGAACAACACCCTCGAGTTGAATATCCGTCAGTCCCGCGTTGTGCGGAACTTGCTCTTGGCCAACTCCAGTAATTACCTGGAGTATTTCTTTGGCCTGATGGTCTCGATGCTGATTGCCCGATCGTTGGGGCCATCGGAATTTGGCGAATACGCATTCCTGATTTGGTTTGTCAGCATTGCGGTGGCTTTTGCCAACGAAGGACTGTCGCTGTCGGTAACAAAACACATCGCCGAGATCAGCAAGGACGACTCTCAACCAGACCCCAGCACGATCATTCACTACTTCGAGAACAGTCATTTCAGGCGCATTCTGTTCATTATGATTCCGCTCGCTGCGTTTGCATTTTTGACCAGCTATCGCGACGAACACGGCATCGACTTTGCCGCCTTTGTTACGGTTGTGCTCGCGGTCTGCTTCTATTTCCGCGCTCGCCACATGTTGCGCGTGTCTACCTTTAAGGGCCTAGAGCAGTTCTGGGGCGTTGCCATCGGCCCCTTTGTGGTCACTCCGGTAAACATGATCAGCGCCGTCGTGCTGTTCTATATCGAAGCGCCATTGTGGATGTACCTGACTCAGTACCTGGTTGTGAGCTTTGGGTTTTTCTTTTGCACTCGCTACTACCTAAAACACAAGTCTGTTTATCGCGAAGAAGTGACCAAGAGTCTAGAGTACGACGACTATTTCGAGCGAGTCAGTAGCTATAACCGTTACATCACTCCCTCAGCAATTCTGACCTACCTGATGGCCTCGCAGACCGAGATCTTCTTTCTCAAGATGTTCGCCAGCAGCGAAGATGTGGCGTTCTTTAATGTCGGTTTTATTCTCGCAACCGCAATTGCCACCCTAGTGCCCGGCATTATCAATATGGTGCTGCTGCCCATGGTTTCGCGTTCGATGAGCCAAGGCGTGGGGGTCGTGCGAAAAATCGTTGAAGACACGATCCGCTATCAGCTGTTTCTGAACTTCTTGGTGATCGGGCCTACGCTGCTCTACGCTGACGATGTGGTGCTATTTTTGTACGGTTCCGAGTACTCAGATGCTGCCAATCCATTTTTGTGGCTAGTGCTTATCTACTGCGCGTCAAATTTTGTCTCCGCCTTCAATTCCTATTTGTTGAGTGCAAACGAACACAAGCTGATTCTGAAGGTATCTATCATAGGCGCCGTTCTCGGTATCGCTCTAGACGTTGTCTTTATCTATTATTACGGCCTTGTTGGCGCCATTATTGCTCTTGGACTAACAATGCTGTGGTACGTATCCACTCGAATTATTCCAGCCAACAGGCGTTTGAAAGCGAAACTCCCCTGGGCACAATTTGTGTTGGTCGGCCTGTTTTGTGCAGCCACCACGGCCTTCGTACATTTTGTGACTAATGGTATGGGCGGCCTGCTTGGAGCAACTATTGGGTCTACTATCTACGTCCTGGTGTTTTCTGTCCTGTACTACTTTTCACCGGCGCTGCCGGAGGAAGGTCGCAAGTATTTACAGTCCCGCACGAGTCAAGTCTTCGGTTACGTGCGCTCTCGCCTGCTGAAAAGCTAGCTATTGTCGATCGAATACATCAGATGCAACCAATGAACATAGCCATGGTGACGCTTAACCTTGAAGTCGGTGGGCTGGAACGCGTTGTTGTCGACATGACGCTCGCACTCGCACAACTCGGGCATCGCCTTTGTGTTATCACTCTGCGCGGTGGTGGCGCGTTGGCGGCACCACTCGAGGCTGCGGGAGTAGCAATAGTAAACCTCAACTGCGGGGATGGGCTGAAGATCGCTTATGCGCGTAAATTGGGCGCGGCACTCGACAAGATTGCCCCCACACTGGTCCATAGCCACGGCGAGGCCGCGTTGTTCTACAGTTCTCTGGTGCGTTTTTGTGGACCGATTCAGGCCAGTAGGCGATTTGGCCACGTGCATTCTCGACACGGTTACGAAGATGTGTCGAAAAAAGGTATCTGGCGAAACCGCCTTGCGCATCGAGGCTGTGACGCCGTTGTTTGTGTTTCTGAAGATCTTGCTGCGCATTGCGAGCGTATAGAGCGGGTGCCGCCGACGCATCTTTATACCGTTATCAACGGCGTTAATTTGGCGCCCTATCGCGCGTTAACGGCGCTCGAGTACGTACAGGATGCTCCTGTTCTTGGGCATGTTGCCCGGCTTGCACCGATAAAGAATCAAGCGCTGTTAATTCAAGCATTTCATCTCGTGCGGCAAAAAATGCCCCGCGCGAAACTGTCGATCATTGGCGATGGGCCTGAACGCGCTGCACTTGAGCTGCTAGCCGAGAAGCTCGAGCTGGGAGACAGCGTCATTTTCCATGGTGAAACCTCAGATGTTCCGGCCAAACTCGCCGAGACCCATCTGTTTTGCCTCTCATCAGACAGTGAAGGCACCCCTGTATCGGTGATCGAAGCACTTGCAGGCGGTCGCCCGGTAGTCGCCACAGATGTGGGTGGGCTAAGCGCTCTGGTGACAGCTGCTGCAGGACGACTAGCGCCTGCAGGAGACGCTGAAAGCTTGGCTCGCGGGGTACTTGAAGTGTATGCCAATCGCGCCAGCTACGAGGATTTTTGCGCCGGCGCAAGAACCTCGCCGGCCGGGTCACTCGATGCAACCGCGATGCTTGAGAGTTATCTCAGTATCTATAGCGCGGCCCTAAGCTAACCACAGCCTCGTGCTACCTAGTACGGTGTTGTTACACCACAAGCTCAGGAAACTGCACCGAAGCTTCAAAGATCGTTTGATCATTTGAGTGGTGAATCTGGATGCGGTCAATTTCGTGATACGCCGTCAATGGCAGACTGTTGACTCCACGTAACGAAGTGAGAGCAAAGGCGTAGCCCGCCTTTCCCGCCGAGGCAACAACCCGTTTATCAATCGCATAACCAAGCCCTTCTGGATAAGCGAGAGCCAGACAAGGCTTACCGGTATGACGCTCGATCATGTCCCGGGAATGCTGCAGCTCAAAATCGATTTTCTGGGTATCAGCCAGCTTGGCCAGTATCGGATGAGTATGCGTGTGAGAACCAATCTCCATGCCAGCAGAACTCATCAGCAAGATTTGTTCCCAATTTAACGGATAATGGGGCGCTAGTTCGGCTTCGCTGGGCATGCAAGCGCTTAGCTGTTCATCGATCACCGCCACATGATCACGCCGCACGTCATCGGGCTGATCTTTTAAAAACTGTAGCAACGCCGCGGTGGCCGCATCGCCGTTACTGCCATCGATCAGTACGCTAAATTTACCAAACTCAAGTGAGGTTCCAGGCTCTGAAGAGCGCACCAGGCAGGCCGCTCGGTCAAACCAGAACATTTCACGACTACCGACGGTCGAGGTAACCACGTTAAACAACGCTGGCATCCTCAATTCTTTGAGTATCGGAAAGGCATTAAAGTAGTTGTCTGCAAAGCCATCATCGAAGGTGATCATCGCGCAGCGTTTCGGCAGCGATTCGCCCTTAGTAATGGCTGACTGGAGCTGCTCGAAAGAGATGACGTCATAGTTCTTGCGCATATAGCGCATTTGCCAATCGAAGTTCTCTAAATCAGCACTCACGTTTTCCGGGTCGTATGCGTGCGCCGGGGCGATGACACGGTGGTAGGCAAGCACTCGCAGCTCGCTGCGTGCTATTAGCCTTGCATGGTGCCCCAGAGTGAAAAGTGCACTGTGAACGCCAATACGGCCTATTGTTCGACGTATTCCCATCATTCAAGTATATGGGAGCTGGCGTGGTGGTTTGTGAACAGGTCTTATAAAATCGTAACGTTTACAACGAGTTCCAAATATTATTGGCACGTTGTTTTGCACTTTTAGGCTAACGTCTAGCCTTTGCATGGTTTACCCTAGTGCGTTGTTCTCGATCACGAAGTAGATGTCATCTGTGACAGTTTCATTGCTCGCTTTTTTGTTCCTTGGTGCGGCCGTTTTGGTGGTCTATACCTTTGCTGGTTATCCACTGGTCATTGCCCGATACGCTGGCCCCGAGCGCACCCGAGACCCCTCCCCGCATAATTTTGCGGTGACGGTTGTTATTGCCGCCTATAACGCGGGTCGCCACATAGAAGCTCGTCTAGACAATTTACTAGCTCAAAGTTACCCGGCAGATCGACTCCAGATCATTGTGGTTGATGATGGGTCGAACGACGATACTTGGCAGCGACTCGCGCGCTGGGCGGATCATCCACAGGTGACCTTGATTGCCCAACCAGAAAACGGCGGCAAGGCCCGTGCGCTCAACACCGGACTGGCCGCCGCAAAATCTGAAATTGTGGTGCTTGCCGACGTACGGCAGACCTACAAGCCAGACACTATCGCCGAACTGGTTGCGCATTTCACAGATCCCGGCGTTGGTGCAGTCACCGGCAACTTGGTATTTGTCAACGGTGACGAACCTGACCCCCAGGGCGGTTATTGGGATATTGAAAAATCGATTCGAGAGAACGAGAGTCGCTATCGCTCAACCGTTGGTGTCACCGGCGCCGTATACGCAGCTCGTCGAGAGCTAATCGATACCCTGCCTGATGGTCTAATTCTCGACGACGTGCTGATTCCAATGCGTATTGTTCGCGCTGGCTATCGTGTGAAGTTTGAAACAGCAGCGGTGGCCTATGACACCAAGAGTGACTCGTTAGCGGAAGAGTACTACCGAAAGGTTCGCACACTGGCGGGCAACTGGCAGTTGCTAGCACAGGCGCCTTGGTTGTTATCACGCAGCGATAATCCGATCTTTTTCGAGTTTATTTCGCACAAGGTTCTGCGCTTGCTTGCGCCTTGGGCTTTGGTGGTAACCCTGATCTGTGCTTTCCTGCTACGCGACATAGCATTCTTTCAGCTGGTGTTTGTCGTGCAACTCGGACTTATCGGGCTCGCGGGATTGGGCTTCGTCGGCTATCTGCTGCGCTTCAAAGTGCCGCTGGCGGGTGCGCTAATGGGCTTTGCGTTGTTAAACATCGCGGCCATTGTTGGCACCTGCAAGTTCTTTGGTGGTCGCCAGAAAGAGCTCTGGCGGACCCACTAGCCCCTCAACCGGGTTTCAACGGCGCCACTTTGCCACTTTGGCGCTTTGTAAACGTAGTCGCGATACGCGTGCGGATTACCAGTCTCACCGGCTTCCGCTGCGCAAGCGATGTTGTACATTTCCCGCGCCGTAACGTAATGCAATCGATAGCCGGGTTGATCGCGGTACTGGCGTTCGAGTTCGGTGTACATATCACGGCAACCGTCCCCTAGCATGATGTCGTGATCTTTTTCCTGCACGCCATGACAGTGCAGCTTAATGAAGCGCCAAGACGGCTGATCAACAACAGCGCTCGACAACTTTAACCACAGCTTGATACGTGCCGGAGAACAGGGCGCGTTGTCGGCCAACTCAGCGTTCTCAACGCGAGGCAAGAGCCCCAACTTGCGACTCCACCAGTTTAGCCCTAGAGGTCCTGTGATGAGCATAAGGTGTGCAGCGCTGGTAATGCTGCCGCCCCGCCTCACCAGTTCGCCTTTGGCATGACCGCGTGGTTCGCTGTTGCTGGTTCCGTAATAAATTCTGTTGGCCATGTCTACCTGGGCGGGATTTGGCGCTGACGGCAATGTCATGTCGAGGTAACAGCCGGTTTCCAACAGAATCTTTATCTCATCGTTAACACCACATTCGGCGTCGCTACTGCCAGAGTTGTTTAACGCCCAATTGCCGTGCACAAAGGCATAGCCAGGCGCGCCGGTCTCGGCGTGGGTACCCAAGGCACCATGGCGCCAATGCAGCAGTTGAACAAAATCATCGAGTTGGGGGCGCAGCGTTTCTTCGGTGTCATGCCCATGGTGCAAATGAATCTCGATTTCGCCATAGCCGGCAGCACAAAGCTCAGACAGCTCACGAAGCAATGGCTCACGGTATTCTTCGTAAGGGTAAAAGAACGTGTGCTGAGGACGTACGCCGTCGCTGTCTATACGGTCGGCCAATGTCCTTGGCAACTGCTCGCTCCAGAGCTCCACGCGCTTGGTTTCCAGAGCTTCGTCCGTTGTTTCCCAACGCGGTTCGTAGTGATCTGCGACACAAACTAATACGTCGGTCATCGGTTGATTCTTGCCAATCGAACGACGGCTCGCCCACCCTCGAGCGTAGTCTCCCAGCCAAAGGTGCAACTTGCGCTGGCGCAGGGCAAGCATGAGCAAGACACCCACTACAATGATAAAGGCACACACCAACACCAGCGCGGAGCCTCCGGGAGTGATAGAGGAGAATAGTTGCAAAATTGAATCAATCATCCGAGAACAAAAACCTGAATTGAGGTGTACACAACCACCAGTGCGCAGAAGGCACCGAGATACACCCAGAAAGCGACGGGCAGCCAATCGATATCCGGCCGTTTGTGTTCGTAACGAGTTAGCGTTCCGGCAATCAAGGCACAAACCAGAAACGTAATTAGGGAGTCTGAACGGTCAATAAAGAAAATTGACACCAGCAGCCCCACGATCGACATGAGGAGTGCTTGCGTCCGCAGAACGTCCGTTTTTGGAATCGTGGCCAACAAGTCTTGGGCCCCACTAACTATTGGTGGAGCGGGCATATCTTCATATTTCAGCCCTTGTTGTTGAGCTTGCCGCTTCACCCGCGCGACGCTTTTTTCGTTCTCCTCAACTTCAGTGGCTGCAGCTAATTTCAATCGGTGGTCACCGACTACCATCTGGAAGGCATCAAGCAACGCACCCAGTACAATCCGGTTCCATAGCAGATAGCCAATCATGCCAAATTCGGCAACCTGCTCGATCCAGGAGTTGTGGGATACCTTGTGGTGATAGACCAAATATTGGTCTTTGCCGACCCCAAAAAACGGATGACTGGTGAACATCTTCATTCCGTTGTACCAGGAATCAATGCGATCAAGTGCCGATTGGTCCATGCCGGAATCTGCCATTCTCGATGGCGCAAAGGCAAAGGCGATAGGAACGGCGACCACCCCAACAAGTATCGCGCGAGCCATACCAAAGCGGATGACGCCTAATACACAGATAACCGCAGCCAACCCCAGAACGGTTCCCCGAGAGTTGAGCAGGTAGATCGTGTAGACGATCATTCCCAGCCCGACTAAAAAATACAGCTTTAAAAGCGGTGATCGTGTCGAAACGGTCAGGTAGCCAATCATAGGAACGGAAGCGAGCAGCGTCATACCCAGATCGTTTGGGTCTCCCAAGGTGCCGATATAACGAACCTGCCAAACACTGGGCACGGCGTCGACGCGTTCCCATGCCTGCAACCCTGTCCAACCCATATGGTCAGGATGGATCGACATTAGAATGCACTGCAGCGAAATAACGATCATGCAAGAACAAAAAACCGCCATTATCGTGTCGCCCCGTTCGGGGTCTACCGCGACCTGCGCTAACACTATATAGACGAAGGCAATGTTCAGAAAATAGTTCTGGGTAACTTCAACGCTGTATTCAGCACCCGCTGAAAGGCTGGCAATGAAGTAGACGATGCCAAGCAGAATGATTGGTGCGTGATTTGCGAGCCCTGGCGGTTTTGGCGATAGCGCCCAGCCAAGGATCATTATCATCTCAATAACTGGAATTATTGGGATGTTCAGTGATACCCACTCGTATTCCTGAAAGCGCATGATAGCCAGCACGAGATAACCAGCGAGTCCGACAAACGCGATAAGGTTAACCGTCGCTAGATCGTCTTCAGCAAGCAAAGTTCTATGTTGTGGAAGGCGTATGGGTTGATTCATGGCGTGCAGATCTGAAGCATCCAACAATGTAGTTGACGGTAAAAATAAAAGCGCCGCGGATTAACGCGCAGAGCAGGCTCAGATTGCTATAAGCCGCCCTTTAGTGCTATCGAGTCGCGCATAGTATCGGAAACAACTGCCCTAACTCTCTGATATTTAGTGACCGGTAACACACTATTTTGTATAAAAAAAAGTGGGTGGTCGCCCACAAATCCGATACATCTAAATACGCTGGCTTCCACACGTCTGATATGCTTTGCAAGCTTTAAACGGGCGCTTACTTAACTTCGCCCACTGCATCGTTACTAATTAGCAGTCTCAGGACCCCCACGCATGTTGTCTGATTATCTACTCCACGGTCTGAAGTACCTTCGTCTCGTGTGTTCCGCACGGCGCTTTGTAATGCCGTTGGTATTGTTCTTTTGTCTATCTGGCTGGCTCATTGCCTGGTATCTACCCAATGTCTATCAATCAGAGACACGCGTGTATGTAGAGCCCCAATCAACACTCAAATACATCCTCGATGGTATTGTCGACCCGGAAAGCACCGTCGAACAGGATCTGGTTGACGTAGCTCGGGTGAGCCTTGTCACAACAACCAACCTTGAAAAAGTGGCCAACGACAATGACATGCTGCTCGATGCACGCACCAGCATTGACAAAGAAATCATTCTCGAAGAACTCAAAGAAGATGTGCGCATTACAACGCAACGTCGATCAGGAACTCGCGAAGGCACCCAAGACCTCGTTATCTCTTACCGTGATATTGATGGTGAGCGATCGAAGGCGATTGTTGGCAGCTTCCTCGATGTCTTCCTGAACACCGTATTAAGCAACCGACGAACTGACACCACCCGTTCGGTTGAGTTTCTGGAGAAGCAGATTGGTCAATACAGCAGCCTTCTCAATGAATCAGAAAGCCGGCTCAAACGTTTCAAGATTGATAACAGCGACCTAATCGGCGGTGAAAATGGCGGAGGCTTCTATGAGGAGCTGCGTAAATCCGAGGAGAAAGCAAACGATGCGGCTTTGGAGCTAACCCAAGCTAGCCAGCGCCGATCCCGCTTGCGTCAAGAATATGACCGCACAAATAGCACTAGCGGCACGAACTCAGCTGGCGCTCTGCGCAAAGCCGCGCAAATTCGCGAACTCGAAATCCGCCTTGGCGAGTTGCTTTTGCAATACACCGAAGATCATCCCGACGTCATCGGCACCCGAGATCAACTCGTGAATCTCAAGCGTGGCTTTGTTGCCCCCAAAGCCGGCAGCAATACGGTTGGAGCACAGATTGCAGTAGCAGAACTTGCCCGCCAGTTATCGACAGCAGAGGCTGATGTTGGTGGAGCTCAGGCCAAGGTAGATGAATATAATCGTCGCGTACGCAAACTGAGTGCAGCCATCGATACCATTCCCGAGCTAGAAGACGAGCACAAGAAACTGAATCGGGATTACGAAGGACTCAAGGGCCGCTACGACGATTTTGTTAATCGCCTCGAACAGGCCCGCATCGTTAACGCAGCGGAAGGTAATGTGGAATTTCGCATCATCGAACCGCCGCGTACTCTGCCCCGCCCGGTTGAACCAAACCGCCCACTGTTGATCACGCTGATCTTCTTGGGTGCCTGGGGACTAGGTGTCGCCATTCCCATCTTCCTGGATCTCGTACGACCCTCGGTATCGTCATTGAAAGACATTGCCAAACTGACCGAATGGCCAGTATTGGGCACCGTATCAATGACAGAGAACAGCGCGGCGTCGATGCGAGTTGGCATGAAGACACTGCTCGTGTTTTTGATATTAACGGTGGTCGCTTACGCCGCACTTGCTGTACTTAGCGTACTGCCCCAGGCGTTTACCCTGCAGGGATTGGGTGGCGGCGAATAGTTCGTCACCGGTTAGCCAGTCCCTCGTAGAGCCCATACATCGCGTCTGCACGTGCATCCGGAGAGAACTTCGGGTGCAGTGAGGCGCGACCGGCAGCCCCTACCCTACGCAACTCGTTAAGATCGGTAAGGGCGAGATTTATCCCTTCGGTCAAACCAGCAACATCATTTGCGGGCACAATCCAGCCCGTGTCTTTATCTGTTATCACATGATCGATAGCGCCAACCCGTGTTGCGATCACGGGTAACCCGTAAGACATGGCTTCGAGTACCGCAAATGGCAGCCCCTCACTACGTGACGACAGCACTAGCGCGTCGAGTTGCGCGTACTGCTCGGGCATGTCACTACGCCAGCCGGTGAAGGTGACCGCATCAGCAATACCAAGGCTTTGAGCCTGAGCCTCAAGTGCGGCTCGTTCCTGACCGTCGCCAATAATGCGCAAATGCACCTGGGGGTTGGCAGCAAGGACCGCGGGCAACGCATCAAGCATGACATCCTGACCTTTTTCAGGGCTAAACCGACCGATGACGCCAAGGGTGAGGCGCTCTGGTGAGGCGGGATTTGCAACGGGTGTTTGCAGGTCAATGGCATTGAACACCAGGTGTGTCGGCTTTGCGCCACGCAGCGCATGCAGTGTGTCGTATAAGGGCGGTGACACCGCAACCGCGACGTCCGCTCGCTTCAACAAAAAGCGTTCGAGCGCGTTGTAGACCTCTATTTTCCAATTCTCGGCGGTCCAGCCGTGCGCCACAGCCAGCCAGGGAATGCCGGCGAATCTCGAGCAGCAAAAGCCAATGATATGGCCCTTGTAGCCGTGGCTCTCTATGACGTTGTAGCCGCCATCCCGCATTGTCGCCATAACCTGACGAATCGGTGCAGGATCGAGCCCAAAACGCTGTGTAAACAGCTTCAGGTTGTACCCCTGCTCGGCCGCCGTGTCGTTAAACTCAGTACTGATGCGCCCGCCATAGTCAAAGTTGCCAATGAGGTAGTCGAGTGCACTCAATCGCGGATGGCCATACAGCTGCATGATGGCCTTGCCGGCCCCGGCAATCAGTCCAGTGTCGATTAGGCTCAGTGGCCTTGGGGTGGTGTTCGAGTTGAGCATGAGGATTCTTCTTGGCTAGGTGCGCGCGCTATTGCGGCTGAAGCGTTTTTTCAATGCGCTAAGGATACCGCCTTTATGAGCCAATCTGGTGGCCTTCTGGCTTTCAAGGTGCGCGACGAGTGCCGCAAAATCCTCGAGCACAACAAGCCGCACTGGCAACGCTTTACCCGTTCGCTCGGAGACCGTCTGCACCAACCGCAGAGCGAGTAAAGAGTGCCCGCCCTGATCCATAAAGTTGTGGTCATTTTCAGGGGGTGCTCCACCCAGCAATGAACGCCAACTGGCCTCGAGCAACCGCCGATCTGTGCTGCCCGCAGAGGGATTATTGTCCCTTACTGACTCGCTACTAGGCCACTGCGGGCGCGGCAAACTTGAACGATCAAGCTTGCCGCTGGCCAATCGCGGTAGCTGGGGGACACATAGAAAATGCTGCGGCACCATGTACTGCGGCAGTGTCTGCGCCACAAATTCGCGCAGCTCGCTTTCGGGCAGGGAATTATTGGTGTGGTACGCGACTAGCCGGTCATCGTCTTGCGCGTAACTGTGAACACTGCAGGCAGCCTCAACGAGTTGGGGGTGAGCCATCAGAGCATGTTCAATTTCACTGAGTTCTAGGCGATGGCCGCGCAGCTTTATCTGTTGATCAACTCGCCCTTGGCAGTGCACATTGCCGTCGCGATCGATAAAACCAAGGTCACCGGTGAGGTAAGTGCGAACCGGTAGGTTGTTCATGGATAGATCGATAAAGTGCTGCGCTGTTGCGACGGGGTTCTGCCAATAACCGGTTGCAAGGCCTGCCCCCATAATGGCCAGCTCGCCCACTTCGCCAATGGCGGCCAAGGTGATTGGTCGGCTTTGCTGCTGCACAATGGCCACGGAAATATTCGCCAGCGGAGTGCCAATAGACACTTTTGAGCCGGCCTCAAGCCGTTTTGCTGTGGTGTAGACGGTGGCCTCGGTAGGGCCGTACATATTCCAGCAACGCTGCAATCGTCGCTCGAGCTCGATGGCCGTTGCTGGCGCAAGCCGCTCACCACCCGCAACGCCACGGGTGTTAGGCAGATTTGGCAATCCTGCCCGCAGCAATACGCCCCACAGCGATGGTGTGGCCTGTATGAGCGTTACCTTGTTGGTTTCAATGAGTTCCAGTAACTGCGCGGGTTGAGTGATCTGCGAGTCGTCAGCCAGCACAATAGTCGCCCCCACTGACAATGGCGCTAACAGCTCCAAAACATGAATATCAAACGCGATTGTTGACAGGCCGAGCACGCGATCGTCACTTACTAGCGCTGGAACATCCTGCACGGCAACCAACAGATTGGCGATAGCCGCGCGCGACACACTAACTCCCTTCGGCTGTCCGGTGGTTCCTGAGGTGTAAATGAGGTTTGCCGGCAGCTCATCCGTTACCGCTGCTCTAAGGTCACCGCTAACCTGTGCCGTGACAGCCACGGCGGGATCCAGTTGCGGTTGGATCTCTGCCAGATTCAACGCCAGCTCCGGGGTAGCCAGTAGACACGCAACGTTGGCGTGATTCAGCGTGTTGCGCAATCGTTCCGCAGGATAGCTGGCGTCCAGCGGGACATAAGATGCACCCATTTTAAGGATGGCGAGCAGGCTGGGCACCAACCATTTATCTCGTCGTAACAGCACACCCACCCGGTCGCCTGAGCTGACGCCATTCTGCTGCAAACTGCAGGCAATGGCGTCAGCCTGAGCATGCAACTGCAGGAAGCTAAGCTCCCCTGTCGCGTGTATCACTGCCGCCTTATTCGAGCGCGCCTGAACGCCAATGTGCAACAGGGCATCTAAGGTTTGCAGCGATACCACAGGGCCGCTGAGAGACGCTGACTGATTGGGAACTGGCGGGATATTCATGACTACCTTGTATCCTATGACAACCGCTGCAAGCGCGACGCATTAGGCAAAATTTTTGACGGTGGATCAAATAACCCAGCGCAACCAATTTACTGGGCTATTCGTGAGATATTCAGGGGGCTCCAGCGTTACACTTTTACAATGTCCGACCCCAGTTACGCCATTAGCACCGAAAGTCGGTTTCTCCGTCAAGGCCGGAGTTTCACCCTTCTGAGTGTTCCGCTTGCATCCAGCGCCATCACTGGTGCCGCAGTGGCGCCGGTTGAGCGTGTGGTGTTGATCGTGCTGCCCCCGGGGCCAGAGCAATCTCGCAGTTACCGGCTGCTGCGGGAGCTAGCAGCCTCCCTTGCACGTGCCGGCATTCCAACGCTGCGCCTGGAGCTTTCAGGGACTGGCCATTCAACCCAAAACGCAGCGATTACCCGCATTTCAAATTGGCACGAAGACATTGTTGACTCTGCCGAGTTGCTACGGACGCGCTGGCCAAATGCAAAGGTGCTGGGGGTTGGTGCGCGCTACTCAGTGCGCTTGCTGTTGGATGTCTTTGCCCCTTCTGCTGGCCTTTCTCCAGGTAGCAGCCGTTCAGGCGAACTGGCCGGTCTAGTGTGCTGGTCGCCGTTATTACGGGGTAGTGACTGGGTTGAACACTTGCAGCGCGTTCAGGCCGATATGGTGTCGGCCGGCTGGGAGCTAGATGACAACGATCTGGCGGGCGAACCCTGGAGCACAGACCTGCTCAATGAGTTGAAGTCACAACACAGTCTGCCCGACCTTAGCACGCCGTCTTTCGAGTCCACTTTAGTGCTTGAAGTGGATTCTAATATAGATATAAATAATGTTGATATTCAATTAGTTACAGACCTTAGCTTGAAAGACTGGGTATCCGATAGTCTGCCCATGCTGGTTTCCGGGGAAACCTCCACCGCGCTAGAACTCGCGCTACAGGGCGATCGCCGCTGGCCGCCGACTACCCATAAGTCGACTACTCACACTCCCCCCCAAACTCCCCCCCACACTCCCACCACTGCCCATGAACAGCCTTTCTGCTTGGATGCGCTACCACTGGCTGACGCGTCTAAAACCAGTCGGCTCGATAGCGGATTGTTCGGCATCTATCGTCCCGGCCCGGCCGGTTGTCCTGCGGTGGTGATGCTCAACAGCGGGCTAATTGGCTGCAGCGGTCCGTACGGTGTCTACGCAGAGATCGCTTGTGGGTTAGCACAACAGGGCGTAGCCAGCGTTCGGTTTGACTGTTCTGGCAAGGGCGAGAGTCCTCGCAAGTCTGTCTCTGGTGACCAAGCACTACGGGATGATTACGCCCAGATAACAGACTTTTTACGCGCCAGTGGACATCAGGAAACCATTTTACTAGGCATCTGTTCTGGCGCTGATGACGCACTGACCCTTGCTGCAGCCACTGACAATGTCGCCGGGCTGGTGTTGCTTGATGGGTATGCCCCCAAAACCGCCAGCTATACGCGACATTTCTTGCAACAACGCTTAACGAGCCCTGCGCGCATTCGACATTGGGTTAAACGCAAGAGTGCCGCTCTGCGCAGTCTTCTCACGCTGTCTGCGCCGTCCCCTGTAGCGGTACAGCCTGCGGAAGCGGCACCACTTGAACTGCGCAACTGGGCGTCGGCCGCCACCATGCGGGCTCGCTATCTCAGCGCACTCGACCGGCAGTGCAGCACACTCGCAGTATTCACCGGCGGGGTGCAGGACGACTATTACAACCACCAGGGGCAATTAGCGCATGCCTTTGGTAATCCCACCGGGCTAAGTGAACACTATCTTCCTCACCTTGATCATCTGTACCCGGCTACGTCGCAACGCAGGGAGTTGACTCAGTTGATCGCTGGCTGGGTAAGCTCTGAGTTTCTGGGCAACGTCTCAGTCTCAGTCTCAGTCTCAGTCTCAGACGGGGTCAGCACTTAATGACAGGGCATTCGCAGCGCTTGCAGAGAAGCGGCGTCGTGTTGGGGCTGTTCGCCGGCTACGCTGGGTTGTGTTGGTGGGCCTTCACGCCAATGATGCACGCGCTGCACAACCACTGGACAACAGCGAACGACCTTGATGCCGGGTATCTGCTGCTTGCGGTCGTTGGGTTTGTACTTTGGCAGCTAGCGGTAGAACCCATGGCGGCCTGGTCGCGCAACAAAGACGTTGTGCTGCGATGGAGTGCGTTTATCGGTTTTGTGCTGTGCATTGCCGCTGCCGGCGTTGCCGCAATTACGGCGAATAAATCTGTGACGCTGGCCTTGCTTGTTGTTGGCTTCGCGCCTCTGTGCGTCTGGGTGTTTGGTGCCCGGATGCTATCAACGGCTGTGCACGCGAGTGCTATTTTGCTCATGGCGACACCTATTTGGTTTGTCCTGGTGCCACAGCTGCAAACGCTGACCAGTGCCGCGGTTAACTGGCTGTTGTCTCGCGGCAGCTGGCCAATTTACATTGAAGGGAATCTGATCGCGTTGCCTCAGGGCATGCTCGAAATCGCGGCAGGTTGTGCCGGCTTAAAGTTTCTGCAAACGGCTTTGGCGCTTACGTTAATCGAGGGTTTTGTGGCGCGCCGAACTTGGCGTGCAATGGCTGTTATCGGTGCCGCTAGCGTGGTTCTGGCCATTGTCTCAAACTGGCTGCGGGTCTCCATAATCACCCTGCTTGCATTGGGGTTCGACCCCGCACACCCCTGGGTTGCCGATCACAACTGGGTCGGCTGGTTGCTGTTTGGCGTTATATTTGGCCCGCTTTTTTATTGGCTGGGTGGTGTTGAGCTATTCCCACGTCGCGCTTTTACTGAAACGGCAAAACCGTGGGGACTCACCACCACCGGAGGCCGCGCGCTTGCTGCACTCGGCATCGCGTTTGGCAGCGCATACGCGCTCGCGAGCTCTGCGGAAGGAGAATTGAGCGAACGCATTGGTGAGGCACAGGTCGCTGCCGTGCGGCAATATTGCCGAGATGGAAAAGAGGGACAAGATATTGAACCAACGTCTCTGGCTGCAACTGCTGCAAACTTTTTCGGCGCCCAACTGACAATAAACTGTGTGACCTCAGGCGGCTACCAACTGTCGTTGCGGGGTTATGTGCGTGAACTGCAAGAACTGGAGGTCATTAATCCCGTCAATCAATTAGTACCAGGGTTGGGGTTACTCGAATACAGAGTGACGTCGCAATCGCGACAGGCCGACTCTGCCACGACAAATTCCACAGCAGAACCCGCGCTGTTCTCAACCGAGCAGGGGTTATCGATTGCCTATGGTTTCTATGCCAGTGGTGGCTGGAGCTCGAACGCTCAAGACTTCAAGCTAAGGTCGCTGTTACGACCGTTTGTGCCTGGCCCGGTGTATGCGTTAGTGCTTGTACAGAAGCCCGGTCAGACCGACCAGCGATCCCCTAAGCGACTTGCTGAAGAGTTTAATCTGCTAGCAAGCGCCCTTCAGCGAGCGCAGTAGGGCCGAGAGTCACTCGGCCCACGCTATCTAGCCCCAGATTTAGAGACCTAGAACCAGCTTTGCCATGATGTTGCGTTGAATCTCATTCGAGCCCGCGTAGATACTTACCTTCCGGGTGTTGAAGTAATCCTGCGTCACACCATTGGCGTAATCCGGACCGGCAGCCTGAAAGTTATCACCCTCAACCGGAACTGACTGATCCAACGGCGCGGAGTAATAGCCAATCGCCTCAACAGCTAGTTCTGTTAGCGATTGCTGCAGTTCAGATCCGCGTGTTTTCAACATCGACGACTCAGGGCCCACGTTCTGGCCAGCAGCCAACGAGCTCAGAATACGTAACTCGGTAAACTCCATCGCCAGAATCTGCACTTCGACGTCGTTGTAACGACGCATGAAGTCAGGGTCTGTAGACAGCTTAGTGCCGGTACTCGTGTTTTCTGTTTGAGCGATATCGCCAATATGCGTCATGCCAGCTTTGAGGCGTGGTGAGTAGGCGTTGCCGCGCTCAAATTCCAACAGGTACTTAGCGCAGGTCCAACCTTTGCCTTCTTCGCCTACCAGATTTTCCTTAGGCACTTTTACGTTGTCGAAGTACACCATGTTGATTTCCTGGTGACCTTCAGCAGGCTGATCCAGGGTAATGATCGACTTGACGCTGATACCCGGCGTCTTCATGTCCATCAACAAAAAGCTGATGCCTTTTTGGCGGATATCTTCGTTGCTGGTGCGCACCAGGCAGAAGATCATGTCAGCGTGCTGCCCGAGGGTGTTCCAGGTTTTAACACCATTGACCAGATAGTGATCACCCTTATCTTCGGCTTTGGTGCTCAAGGCAGCAAGGTCAGAACCAGAGCCTGGCTCGGAGTAACCCTGACACCACCAGACGTTGGTAGCCAAAATATCGGGCAGGTATTTGGCTTTTTGCTCTTCAGTACCGAACTTCATGATTACCGGGGCAACCATCGACATACCAAATGGAATAACACCTGGAGCACCAACCCGGGAGAGTTCCATATCGAAAATGTAGTTTTGGGTTGCCGTGAATTTCGCGCCGCCGTGCTCGGCAGGCCAGTTAGTCGCAGCCCAACCTTTTTCGTTCAGTCGCTTCTGCCAGTTAACGTGGTCGTCCTTTGACAACCGACGCATCGCGCTCTTGCCCTGACGCTCCCGCATCTCTTCAGGCCACGCGGTGTCTAGCCAAGTTCGAACTTCGCTTTGAAATTCGCGATCGGCGTCGGAAAATGAAAAATCCATGAAATCTGACCTCTAAAAAATAACGTATCGAAACTGCTAGGGACCCAGTTACGGTTGCCCCTGTTCAAAACCCGACAAGTTTACCTACATTGTGTCGAAAAATCGTGAAACCTGTTCCGCGGCGACTCGCCTTAGCGTCCAGCACTTAGAGCAGGCTCGTCAGCAACCTCGCGCCGCGCATCCGCCAATAGACTCTTGCCCACCACCCGGATTGCCAAGGTCTCTTCCGCACCTTCAAAAATAGACAGTACCCGAGCGTCAACAAAGTAGCGTGACACTGCAGATTCTTCGGCGTAGCCCATGCCACCATGCAGTTGCAAGGCCTCTCTGGTGACCCACTCTGCCAATCGGCAGGCGAGTAACTTGACCAGGCTCGCCTCGGTAGCGCCACCACCGCTGTCCATTTGCCCGGCGACGTTATACGAGAACAGCTGACAGACACTGATGTAGGCGCCCATGCGCGCCAACTTGGCTCGGGATAGGCCATATTCGCCGAGCGCCTTGCCGAACACTTCACGGTCTTCGCAATAGCGCAGTGAGGCGTCGAAGGCTGCCCGCATCAAGCCCGTGGCGCGGGCTGCGGTTTGTAATCGACCGCCCATGAAACCCCGCATAGTGTAGTAAAAGCCTTTGCCCAGTCCTGCGTCGCCGCCTATCAAATTGCTGTCGGGCACAAAGAAGTTGTCATAAAACATTTCGTAAGAATGCATACCGCGGTAGCCCAACGTGGGAATCGCCTTACCCACAACTGAGCCGCCGCCGTCTTGGGTGTGCTCAAAACTGTGAGCGTCGGTTCTGGGCTTCTCCACCAGAAACAATGACAGCCCTTTGTGCGGCGGCACCACCTGAGTGTCTGTACGAGCAAGTACCAGTAGTACATCCGCCTTGCCGGCAAAGGTGCACCAGGTTTTGTTGCCGTTGAGCAACCAACCGCCGTCGCTGCGCTGGGCTCGCAGGCGCACGCTGGCGACGTCGGAGCCTGCGGCAGGCTCGGTGACTGATATCGCGCAAAGCGTGGCGCCACTGGCAAGGCCGGGCAACCATTGCGCTTGCTGTTCTTGGGTACCGCCTTCGAGCAGCGCTCGGGCCAGTATTTCGGGGCGAGTAATCAGGCTACCAGCCGCACCCAGTGACCCCCGTGACAGTTCCTCTGTAACAATCACCATGCCGAGGCTGTCGTCACCATCATCCGGATTCAAGCCGCCGAACCGTTCGGGCACCGACAGTCCAAAACACCCGAGCTCGCGCAACCCGTCGATAAGCTCATCAGGAATGGTGAGGTCTTCGCGGTGTATACGCTGCGCGAGTGGCGCGACTTGCTGTTGCGCAAACTGCCGGAAGGAATCGCGAATCATGCGTTGTTCGTCAGGCAGCTCTGCGCCCGCAGGCTCGCCGCCGTTGAGCTGGAACTGTTGGCACAGTGCATCCATAGATGAACTTGCCATACTCTGTGATATGAAGTCGTCGACGGTTAACGCAACGCCATTCGTGGTTATTGCGGTGAAGTTCAGATCGGCCAGAGTCAGACCGTAGTCGCCTGTCCGAGCGGCAATGCGGGTGCGCTGATTAAGCAGCGTTTCCGCTACAAAAAATCGTGCCACGTCGCGCAATAACGAGCTAGAAACGTTGTCTTTTAGCTTAGGTTCTTCGTCGAGTTTGCGCAGAATGACGGCGCAGGCCTCAAGTTCTGCCGCGCTGAACGCCAAATCAAACAGTTGCAGTTGTTCGTTATCGAGATCGCCACCCAGGTTGCTACAAGCCCGCTGCGCAAGGGCGTTTGCCTGATCCAGAAAGTGCCGAAGTACGGCGTTATCACCGACAGGCCTGTCGGTGGTTGGACTTAGCTTGTCTTGGTCTGAACTTGACTCAGGTGTTGATGATTGTGTTGGCATGGTTATTGGTACTTTTGTTAAACGGACTAGAGACTGGCGACGGTACTTCCGATGCGGTGCTTGCGAGTTGTTACACTTCGAGTTTAACGGCATTCACGAGTATTCGATATCCATGAGCAGCAGCAACGAAAGCGCCCCTTCTCTTGATAAATCACCAGATATCTCGCCAGAGGAGGCCAGTACCACCAACGAATACGTGGGTTTGGTTCGACACTATTTACTGTCGCTACAAGCGTCGCTAGTCGATCGAATCGCCAACCTGGCCCAGCCTTCTTCCTCTGCTTTTAGTACCGAATCGATTGATACCCCGGGTGGCGGGCTTGCTCAGCCACGGGTGTTTGCAGACCCGTGGGATGGCAGCTTCACCCAGCGTGGTGTTGAGAAGGCTGCGGTGCAATTCACTCACAGCGTCGGCGCCGCCCTGCCCCCCGCTGCGACCGAAAGAAATCCGCAGCTGGCCGGCGCCCCGTTTCAGGCTCTCGCCTGCTCGGTCATTGTCCATCCCCACAACCCTTATGTGCCCACTACCCACATGAACGTCCGGTTCTTCGCGGTGGATGCCGAACAACCCGTTTGGTACTTCGGTGGGGGCTTTGACCTCACCCCCTACTACGGCTTTGTCGATGACGCACGACACTGGCACCAGACGGCACATGGGGCAGTTGGAGACCATTACCCCGCCATGAAGGCCCGTTGTGATGAGTATTTCCATCTGAGCCATCGACAGGAAGCCCGGGGTATCGGCGGGGTTTTCTTTGATGATTGGACCGAGGGTGGTTTTGCCTCGGCCTTTGGCCTGATGAGACGAGTCGGCGATGGACTGGCACTGGCCTACGCGCCCATTTTTGAACGTCGTACCGAGATGGCCTATGGCAAGCAGCAGCGCGATTGGCAGTGTTACCGGCGTGGCCGCTACGCAGAGTTCAACCTCGCCATTGACCGCGGCACACGCTACGGGCTGCAATCTGGCCGCCGCGTTGAGTCCGTGTTGGCCTCGCTTCCGCCAGAAGCGCGTTGGCATTATCAGTACGCACCGCAGCCAGGTTCACCAGAAGCCGCGTTAGGTACCGACTTTCTGCCCCCGCGGGATTGGCTTGAGGCTGTGGATAACTCTGGGGATTAATATGTCTCTGGAGCGCCGGCTTTTTCGCCAGAACAATAACTGAGCAAGCGTAAGGGGTAAAAACTTCTAATAAACAATAGCTTACAGCTGAATACTTAAGTGCAACATTCAGTCCTACGGGACTAAACATAGCGGCGCGGTTGTGTAAAACTATTTTTTGCCTGTCGGGCAACTTTTTACTAATACCTTTTCCAACAGAGCGCCCAGACCCAGAGGTTAGGTTTTGGGCGGCGGCAACACCACCAACTTATCCTCAACTACCTTCACGCCCTTGGTGTTTTGCGCCAGATCGAGGGCTGTTGTTCGCTCAGCTTCGCTCTTTACATAGCCTTTCAGTGTTACCTGAGAGCGAAACACATCCACATCGATCTTCCAGCCACGGGTTTTCCCATGGGTGACCAATTTGGCTTTAATCGCCGTGTGTATGCCGCGATCATCTGTGGCCTCACCCGCCGTACGATGGGGCGAATCGCGAAAGTAGCCCTTACAACCTGACACAAGCAGCGTAAGGCTGATCAGCATAACGCCAGTGACTAAGCGGAAATTGGGGTTCATTGGCTAATCCTTTGAGTGCGTCTGCGGTTTCGGCACGCAAGATATACCTAAAGCGGGTGTTAGTGAACATTTGGTAGATGCTTGTCGGGCCATTGGTGTCTTAGTACTATCCCTCCCCAGAGCAGCATTATGGCTGCACAGCATTTGAGGGGAATTTAATGCGCAGGAATTTTAGCAACCGCCAGGACGAAGAAGAGGCGGAGATCAATCTGACGCCAATGCTCGACGTGGTCTTTATCATGTTGATCTTCTTTATCGTCACCGCCACCTTTGTTAAAGAGCAAGGTCTGGACGTTAACCAGCCCGACGATGACAAGCCAAAGACCGTCGATCCGGACAAGAAAAGCATTGTAGTGCGCATTACCAGCCGCGATCGCATTCAAATTGCCCAGCGTGATGTCGACCCCCGCAATGTGCGGTCAAACATTGAGCGCTTGCACGCTGAAAACCCAGAAGCCCCAGTCATCATCCAGCCCCACGCCGATTCACGCACAGAGACGATGGTTCTCGTGATGGACTCCGCCCGACTCGCGGGTGTCAGGAACGTATCGCTAGCCTCAAACTAGCGACGCTTTCGCCAGGCAGGCCACGCCCAGCCGCGCAACCACGACCAGAGCGTGTTGCCCTGCAGGCGTTGCCGCCAGAATGACGATTCAAAGCCCACATAGTTGAGCTCCTCGTAGAGCGCTTGGCGGGTAGTGCCTGACTCGGCCGGGTCTAGCGCTCCGATAATCTGTGCTGGGTTGCCCGCAACAATGGCGTTGGCCGGCATCGAGCGCGTCACCACTGAGCCCGCCCCCACGATGGTGTTATTGCCAACGCTCACCCCCTTCAACACGATCACACCTTCAGCAAGCCAAACGTTGTCACCCAATATCACCGGTGCCGTTGGTCCCGGTGGAAACACCCGATGATTGCGCTCATGCCAGTCGGCATCAGTGACGTAAACATTGCCCGCAAACATGCAGCTGTGGCCGGCCTTGATGTGTTCGGCCGCGATGAGCCGGACACCCGGGCTGAAGGTGCAGTAGTCGCCAAGCTCGATTCTTGGTTCTGAGTAAGCCTGATACGGCCAACAGCTGAGATGAATCTGTGCGTCTGGCGCCGGATCAAACCGGCAATGGTTGCCTATGGCGATGCCTGGACCTGACAGCACCAAGTGCCGAGGGCGCGCGACTTTGATACCCGCGCCGTGTTGCGCGCACAGGGGCAGCCGGTAGTGGCGGGTATACCAATCGGTAAAGCCTTCGAGTAGTGCGCGCAACCAGTAAGGCATACCTTCTGAATTCAACTGCTTACCTCACTTTCAGCATGGAGCCACTGTTTTGCAGCTGGGAATTGTGCAGCGTAGGCCGGATAGATACCATCGCACTGTGAACGATCTTATCTCTGGCCAGACAGTTGGCCCCCAGACCTCAAATTCCCAGTCTGCTGAGCCCCGGCCTCCCGACCCCCAGCCTCCTGAACTAGGAACGTCTGGCCGCATCATCCTGCTCAACGGCTCGTCTAGCTCGGGCAAAACGACCTTGGCATTAACACTACAGCGGGTTTTGCATGACCCCTGGCAACACGTCGCGTTGGATCAGTTCCGCGACGGCCTACCTGGGAAATACCGGGGCCTGAATTCCCCGTCCGGCACACCCGGAGCCCAGGGGTTGAATGTGGTACCTGTCGATCTGGACGGCCAGCGCGTTACCGAGATTCGCTTTGGCGAATTTGGCGAAGCCGTGCTGCGAGCGATGCGCCGCACCGTTGCTGAACTCGCTCAGCAAGGAGTGAATGTGGTCGTGGATGACCTCCTGTTCAAGCCAAACTATTTGGAGGACTATCGCCGTGCGCTCGAGGGGCTAGAGGTCTGGTTTGTTGGCGTGCGCTGCGCACTGGGTGTCGTCGAACAGCGCGAAGCACAGCGTCCCGGGCGTTTCCCGGGTACGGCCAACTCGCATTTCAAGTCGGTACACGAACACGGTTTGGACTACGACCTTGAGGTGGATACTGGCGAGAACGATCCCAACACCTGCGCTCGACAAATCATGCAGCGCCTCACGACCCCACCGGCCGCTTTCACCTCAACCTAGGACAACCTCCATGCCCAGCGACACGGTCACCGAACTGCGCACTCTGCTCGACGCCGCTCGTTCGCTGGTGGTATTTACTGGCGCAGGTATCAGTACAGAATCTGGTATTCCCGATTTCCGCAGCCCGGGCACTGGCTTGTGGAGCAAAATGAAACCCATCATGTTTCAGGACTTTGTCAGCAGCGACGAGGTTCGACAGGCGTCATGGGCGCGTCGCTTTGAGGGTGAGCGACCGATGGAAAATGCCAAGCCTAACAAAGGTCATGAAGCAGTCGCCAAGCTGATCCAGCGCGGCACCTGCTCCTGTCTGATCACCCAGAACGTCGATAATTTGCACCAAAATAGTGGCATTGCAGACTCACACATCGTAGAACTGCACGGCAACGCGACCTACGCCTCCTGCCTGTCCTGTGGCATACGGTTTGAGTTGACTGAGCTTGAACAACGCTTTGTCGATGACGGCCACATAGGCCCTTGTGCTTGTGGCGGTATTATTAAAAGTGCCACTGTGTCGTTTGGGCAAGCAATGCCCGAGGCACAAATGCTGCGGGCACAGACCGCCACTGAAGCCTGCGATACGTTTATGGTGGTGGGGTCGTCGTTAACGGTGCACCCCGCTGCTGGTTTTCCTGAATTGGCGCATCAGCTGGGCGCCAAGTTGATTATTGTCAACCGCGACCCGACACCACTCGATGACATTGCTGACCTTGTGGTGCATGAAGAAATTGGGCAAGCGTTGTCTTTTGCTGTGGGCATTAACTAGTGACTAGCGATTGCGGCCCACTCGAGAAATCCGCCAACCTGCTGATGCTGGCAGAGAGCGAAACCACCGAAATCACACAGGCACTAACCGTACTTTGCCCAGACTGGACCTTGTCTCAGGCTCGAGTCGAACGCTTCCTTGCAGGTGGCTACAGCAACCGAAACTATCGCATTCGCTACGCTGAGCAACGCTTCGTGTTGCGGTTACCCGGCGCTAACACAACAACTGACTTTGCCGCAGAGCAGGTTCTGTTAGACAACCTAGCAACCCTGTTTGAACGCTCGGCGGCGGAGCGATTTACCACGCCATCACCAGCTGTACCCCCACCAGCTATACCTCCACCAGCTATGGCATTGGCCGAAACGGTTGCCGCGTCGATCCAGCACGGTTGGTTGCTGACTCGGTGGGTCGAACAGCCCGTGTTGGCCCAAGCCAACGGCGTCACAGCAGAACAACTAGCGAGCTATCTGGCAGCACTGCATCAGCGACTGCAGAAACTGCCCAGTGATCAAAGTTCGCCTACCACACTCGTCGAGTCGATTGTCGATGACCTAAGTCTGTTGTACGTCGATCCGTCCTCCCAGCAACGGCTTCGAGAGCAACTGCTCGTGCTGCTACAGGCCGCCTCCCCCAGTGAAATTTGTCACATTGATCTAAATCCCTGGAATTTGCTGTTTGATGGCGACAACGGTTGGATCACCCTGGATTGGGAAACTCGCAATCTGGCACCGCCGCTGTTTGATCTGGTGACCCTCTGCGATGGCTATGCGCTAAACCACGGCTATTCCTTAGAACGCACCAACCAATTGGCCCTGCACTGTCTCGAGATCTACAATCAACGTATGCAGACGAGTTATTCCGGTGTTGAACTCGAGACCATGCGCACGCTGTTTCGTTGGCGAGAGTATGCGTGGGCTGCTGCACGCTTGGTTCAAGGTACTTTGCGCTCGGCAGTCCAGGACGATGTGCTGACCCAACGTCGCACCTATGCCGAGCTGCTGGCGCCTGATGCCGCTGCCTTGGGCATTGCGCTGATCCCCGACTAATCGAGTCTCAAACGGGCTCTGAAATTATGAGCCGAAACTCTGGTCTAAAACCTCTCGCACATAGTGCAAAGCCCGATTGTGGCGGATCTGCCCCTCACCCCAAACAACCCGAAACTCCGCATTTTCCTGCTCTAGAGCCCGCAATTGCAGCCTGAATAGACGCATTCTGTCGTGAGGGTTTTCGCGCAGCGGATCGGGCTCCCACGCAAGGTCGGGGTAGCACAGTAGGTACACACGACGCAGGGTATTCGCGTCCCTCGGCAACTGGCTCTCGACAGCGTTGCGAATATTCGGGTATTTCTCAGCCCACCATAGGCGCAAGATCTGTTGATCGGTGTCAGCAACCACCACCGGTGCTCCGCCAGAAAGGGCACGCAATTCGGCCTGTGATTGTTGGGTCGCAATGCTCTGGAGATCGTTCGGGCCGTACTCAGGTGTGGGTTTTGCGGCCAGATAGCCCCGCGCCACTTCGGCAACCAATGGGGCCTGTAAGTGCTGCGCCAACCAGCTTGCCAAGCTCGACTTACCCGAACTCTCCGGACCAGTCACTACCAGCAGCGTCTGTGCCTCCATGGGGTTAGCCCTGAGCTTTGCGCCAGGTCTGGAACCCGACAACAGCAAGCCCGAGATAAACCAGATACAGCACGGCATAAAAGTTGAGGCCGGCGCTTAGATAGAGCGCTACCGAGCCAATATTGATGACAAACCAGAACACCCAGGATTCGATGTATTTGCGAGCCTGCAGGTACATGGCTACAAAGCTGAACGCCGTGATGACGGCATCGGGCCAGGCCAGTTGGGCATTGGTTAGCGCCCCCAGGCCGAAGCCAAGCGCTAAGGCACTCACAACCCCAACGACAATGGCTAACATCCACCCGGTACTTGAGAGCTGGCCCACCTGCAGCGCTTCGTCGACCGCTCGAGCGCCGCCATACAGCCAATACCACCAGCCATAGAGGTTCATCGCGACGTAAAACACGTGCAGCAGTGTCTGACCAAACAAGCGATCCTGGCTGAAGACCCATACGCTGACGGCGGCGTAGAGCACCCCCACCGGCCAAGTCCAGATATTTTGCCGAATCAGCAGAATAACGGCGCCCAACCCGGTGACGAGCGCAAATGCCTCAAATGCACTGGCGCTAGATAGCCAACTCAATGCACTGTCTGCCGTTGTAAAAAGGGTTTAAAATCAATCATCAAGGTCGGCATTTTCCGAGTTTTGCGAGTTCAACGGACGTCAGTATGGCAAAAACAATAGCTATTGTTGAAGACGACCCGGATCAGCGTGCCAACTACGCTGATGCGATCACCAAAAAGGGCTACGAAGTGGCCGCTTACGGTACCCGCTCGGAGGCAATCGACGGGTTTAACCAAAAATTGCCTGATTTGGCGATTTTGGACATTATTCTTGGTGATGAGGTTGATGCCGGCTTTCAGATCTGTCGCGACTTGCTGAGCCGGTCTCCCACCCTGCCGGTCATCTTTTTAACCGAACGCATCAACGAGATCGACAAGATTTCTGGCCTTCGGCTTGGCGCCTGGGACTACCTGCCTAAGCCCATTTCCCTCGAATACCTCGCGGAACGTATTTCTTCGCTGTTACGCATCAACGAGGCGCGCAACAGTGGCGACTCTGAAGCACTCGCTAGCGAAAGCGCACGCCGCATCGGCGATCTGACACTCGATCAGGACGCACTACTCGTGTCCTGGCGCGGCAGCCGCATTGACCTTTCGGGTACTGAGTTTCGGATGCTCGCAAAGTTGGTTCGCGTGCCTGGTCACGCCGTAAGCTATGAAACACTCATGAATGCCACGATGCAGAGTTTGGTAACCAACAACACGATCAACACGCACATGCGCAATATCCGCAAAAAATTTGAACGCGCGGATGAAGGCTTTTCGTGTATCAAAAGTGAATACGGTTTTGGCTATCGCTGGTCGGCGGGTTAGATAGCGGTTATGCGGCTCTTTGACCGCTTTCGTGGCCCTCGCCTTGGCACCAAGCTCATGCTGCTTGGCTTGGCGCTCTTGGTTATTCCGTGGTTTAGCTATCGCCAGCTCGTCGCGATGGAGAGTCTGCTTATTCAAGGGCAGTCGAATACCCAACTACTAACCGCAGAAGGCATCTCTACCCTGTTTAACGGTCGCGATCAGCTATTCAGCGATCTACCCATATCAACCGAAGACTACGAAGCGCTCTACGCCTACCCGGTGGATGCGAGTGCACGGCTCGACGGCGACGTCACTGACTGGGGCGAAGGCCTCGAAGATCGGTTGCTGCAGTTTGGCGGCGACCGACAAAAGCGTGCTCAGGACGGCACCTTTGAACTGGTACTTGGCGAAAAGGCTGACCAGCTGTGGGGCTTCATGCGGGTGACTGATGACGCCCGACTGTATCGAGATGCCCAAACTCTGCGCCTCGATACTGGTGACCATGTGCGCCTGAGTTTTATTCGTACAGACGGTGAAGATGGTCGGATCACCCTAACGCTACCGGACACCGGCGTACTCAGTGCCTACGAGGTCGAAAGCGATTGGAAGCGCGCGGTGGATGGCAGTCCTGAAAGCTCTGTTAAAGGTTTTTCTCGTGAGACCCCCACGGGCTATGAAATAGAGTTCCGCTTGCCACTCGATACACTTGGCTCGCTGCGCTACTTCGCAGTCATGTGGGTCGACGTTGACGATCCGTTAGAACGCGAGATTGAACAGATTACGCAAACGCTGCCTACCGCAGGTAAAGAGAGCTTTGAACTGGTGGTCTTCCGCTCGGCTGAACTGCTCGACATTATCGAAGGCCTGGGTTACGCCGGTGCGCGCATTTTGGTACTCGACTCGCAAAAACGAGTACGCGCTGAGACCGGCAGCATTCAAGAGTTCCAACCGCAAGAACCGCCCAGCGGGTTTGGTTCAGCACTGCGCCAATGGTTCAGCACGGTGCGGCCTTATGTGCACGAACTAGTCACTGGCAAAGCGTGGCCTACGACCGTCCAAAATGCAGCCAGCATTGATGATGTGATCGAATCGTCGCTGTCGGGTGAGTCTAACTGGCTGATGCGCTCACTGGGCGACGAACAAGAAGTCATTATGGCCGCCCACCCCATTGTCTCGAAAGATAAAATTCTCGGCTCCGTAATTGTTGAACAAAACACCGCGCAAATTTTGAGTTTTCAGCGAACGGCGCTCGAGCAGGTCATTCTTTTTTCAGTGCTTAGCTTGCTTGCAGTGTTTGTGGCATTACTGGCATTTGCTGGACGGCTTGCCTGGCGCATTCGGTCGTTGCGCCGCGAAGCCAGCGCCGCGATTGATCAGCACGGGCGCCTGAAGACCAATCGCCTAACCAATGAAATGACGTCTGGCGACGAAATTGGTGATTTGGCCCGGAGCGTATCGAACATGCTGTCGAAACTGCATCAGCACAATCGCTTCTTGGAAAACATGCCGCGTACTCTGCGTCATGAGATAAATAATCCACTCAATACCCTGTCGACGTCACTGCAAAATCTGGCGGAAGAAAACCCAGATATTCGCACGTCGAAGTACCTCGACAGCGCCAAGCGAGGGGTTATGCGCATTGGTGCGATTGTTCAAAACTTGGCAGACGCTGCCAACCTGGAAGAATCGCTAGAAGCTGAAGATCTCGAGATTCTCGATATCCAAGAACTACTAAAGAGCTATGTCGCCAACTGCTCCATCACCCATTCGACCACGGAGTTTGTGTACCGAGGCGAACGTACGCCCGTGTTTGCTGAGGTCGCCGATTTTCGTATTGAGCAGTTACTCGACAAAATTGTCGACAACGCCATCGACTTCCACCGGGTAAATAGCCCGATCAAAGTGCAACTCGATAAAGGCCGGGATTTTCTAAGTATTACCGTTGCCAACCGAGGCCCTTTGCTGCCCCCCGGCGTCGAGACGTCATTATTCGATTCAATGGTTAGTCATCGCGGTCAGCACTCGCAGTTGCACTTTGGCCTGGGCCTGTATGTTGTACGCATCATTGCCGAATACCACGGCGGGTCGGTGCAGGCGAATAACCTTGCGGATGGCAGCGGGGTCGCATTTTTGGTGCAGTTGCCGCTCGCGAGCAGACAGAGTCTGCCTAAAGACGCCGAGAAGGCACTGGTGACTGCGGTTTCGGCCGGTTAACCACAGTCCACCTTTACCGGGCTCCGATGCACTCTATTTCAACCCGCGCACCGTAGGCCAAGCCCTGGACGCCAAAGGCGCTGCGTGCGGGGAAATGATCAGCAAAAAACGTTCGGTAAACCTCATTGAAGGCAGACCACTCAGCCATGTCCGCCAACATCACGGTGCACTTCACCAGGTCATTCATTGAGTAACCGTGACGCTTCAGTGTGCTGTTTATGTTTTGCAGTGTTTGCCGGGTCTCAGGACCGATACCCCCTTTTACCAGTTGGGCCTTACCGGGAATCGAGCCGATCTGACCTGACAGAAACAGCAGGTTGTCGACTTGCACCGCTTCTGAGAACGGCAAATCGCTCGCAAGGCCGGGCTTTGCGTTCAGGTACGCCACAGTTGTTCCTGTGGATTGCAAAGTGGAGGTGGAGGTGGAGGTGGAGGTGACTGTAGAGGTGCTGGTGCACGCTGATACGATTACCAAAATGCCCAACACGCACCCAAAACGTTGAGCAGCACTACGGATTGCTAAGGCCATAACGCCTAACTTCCAGGCAAAGCGTAGGTGGCATTCAGTGTAATGGGCCCGGTCGTAACAATGCTGCCCTTGTTAGCCATGTGCTCCATGGCTGCCAACACGCTCCGAGCGGCTGCGGGATACATGAACTCCGGCAAACCCTTGTACATATCGGGCACCATAATCTCGATGGTTGTCAGCCCACGCTGCAGGCAACTCACAATCTGATCTTCACGCTCTTGCCGATGTTCAATAAATTTTTCCACAAAATCTTTGGGTTCACCAATGGAGGGGCCATGAGTTGGCCAATACACCTCATCATCGCGCGCGAGCAGCTTCTTCAAGCTTTGCAGGTAGTCGCCCATGTCGCCATCAGGCGGCGATATGATGCTCGTAGACCAACCCATGACGTGGTCACCGGTAAACAACGCTTTCTGTTCGCGGTAGGCAAAACACATGTGGTTAGACGTATGGCCCGGCGTATAAACACACTCAACGGACCAGCCTTCGCCACTGATGATGTCACCGTCTTTAACCAGTACATCAGGCACAAAGTCCATGTCGCCACCCTCTTCGACCTGAATGCCAGATTCCAGCTTGCCAGCACCATGGGGACCATAGGCGTATGTGGGTGCCGCGCAATGTTCACGCAGTAGAGCGCAACCCGGGGAATGGTCCATGTGGGTATGGGTGACCAACACATGGGTAATCGTCTCGCCGGCTAAACCCTTCACCAGGGCATCAATGTGAGCCGAGTCGGCAGGCCCTGGATCAATAACAGCAACCTGACCTTCACCAAGAATATAGGTTCCTGTGCCATGCAACGTAAACGGGCCGGGATTCTCGGCGACCACTCGACGAATTCCTGGCGCAATGGTTTCGATTTCGCGATAGGCAAAATCAAGCTCGCGACGGAATGGTATCTTTACGCTCATGAACAACTGCTTCTCTGTTTGTTTGAGGAAATATAGGCTATTTAATCTATT
Source organism: Pseudomonadales bacterium (assembly GCA_023300545.1). Lineage (GTDB taxonomy): Bacteria > Pseudomonadota > Gammaproteobacteria > Pseudomonadales > Azotimanducaceae > JALZVT01. The sequence continues at coordinate 23,270 of JALZVT010000103.1, read as the reverse complement.
AAGCTCATTGCAACGCAAGGACTATAGCGACAGCCACAATGGCCGCAGCGGCACCACCGATCGCCCAGGGTAACCAACTGGGATAGCGTGGCGGAGGCGAATTGGCGGAAGTCTCGCGGAGTAAAAAGCTGACATTGCCGACGGTGATGATGTCTCCGTCTTCAAGTAACAGGTTATCGACAGCACTGCCGTTAACCCGAGTACCGTTGGTCGAAAACAGATTAGCAACGGCGACACCGCTTGCACGATAAGTTAACTCTGCATGGCGCGCCGACACACTGGGTTCATCAATGCTGATCTCGACCGATGCCTCTCTGCCGATGGTTGTTGTGCCAAAGTGCAACGCAAACACCCGGCCAGCGACTGGCGACGTCTGTCCAACCAGATAGCAACCTGCGGAGTCGGGCTCTGGCGCCTGCAGCGCTTCAGGCAAGGTGATGGCGCGCATCTCGACAGTGCCTTGAATGGGGTCTAGCGCGGCATTGTTGCTGGCTAACGGAGCAACTAAGTCAGCGGGCTCCCGTTTGCGTGCTGGTGTGAGATCTTGACCATGGCCAATAACCTGCATCGCCAGCTGATCAAATGACAATTCATCACCGTGGAACAACCGACACCCACCGAGTAGGCGCTTGCCATTCACAAAGGTTCCGTTAGCAGAATTCAAATCGAGTAGCCACAGATTGCTACTGCTAACAAATAGCCGCGCGTGTTCGCGTGAGATATGCGAGTTGTTAAAACTAATGCCGGCACTCGACCCGCGACCAATGGTTAGAGCGCCCTTTACTTCAACCTCTTCGCCTTTGTAGTGCACCGTCCAGCTCAGCGGTTCGAGTGCAGCCTTACCCGAATCACGAACCTCGAACCGCAGCGACCCCATGCGCAGTTCATCAGCGGGCACAACCCGCCATGCTTCACTGACATAGACGCCATTAACTTCAATGGTTGCATTGTTCAACGGCACAATCTGTAAGCCGCGCTCGTCAATCTGCCCGCGGGCGTGGTAGTCGAGGACGTCTTCGCCAGCCACAATGATGTCGTTATTCAGGTGGCGGCCAATCGTGAACTGTTGGCCCAGCTCAAAACTGTCCCCGTCATCGAGGCTCGCCAACGTTAGACCCTCAGGGACTTGACCATTCATCCCGCAACACCCGCCAGTCTGCTGCCGCCGGAGCGATAGTCAGCGCTAAGTCCATATAGTTTGTAGCGTCGTCGATTAACCCCGCGTCGTGAGCTTCCTGAGCAACTTTTGCCAGACGTTGAGCCGCAGTATCGAGTAGCGCTTTGGCCTCAGCATTTCCCGGCTGCAGCCGGGTCACATTGCGTAACAAGGATACGGCGTTGTTGTTTTCGGGCTCCGTGAGAAAACCCTGGTCCATTAGATCTTTGGCTTCGACCAGTAGTGAATTCACCGAGTTAGCGGTGCTGAGTTGTCGACCGACCGCTTCGCGTAATGCCTGCACGGCGGTGCTGTCCAGGCCAACCACAACTCCACGTTCAACAATCGCGCTGGCTTCAGCGATTTGCCCTGCAACGAGCAATCTGTTTGCTTCCGCAAAAATCTGTGTTTCTACTTCCGCTAGCCCTTGCTTGGCCAGAGTGTTGTTAACCGCCGTCGCAAGCACGCGGTGGTATGACTCGGCCGCATTGGCTCCCGGTGGATTAATTAACTTGTTGGACTCGCGATAAGCGCGAGCTTCTCGTAATAAATCGCTGATGGTGGATTCAACATCACCCGCTGTTTTGAGATCCTCGCGCACTGTTGCGAGTAGCGGCAGTTGGTTATTGGCTGCGCTCGCGGTATCAACGTAGCCCATCGCATCAGTAATGTTGCCTTCGCGCACCGCCCGTCGTGCAAGCTGCGTGAAACTGTTAGCAAGGCGATCAAGCTCGGCAGCCGCCCCAAGGTTGCCTGGATGCAGGCGTAACACCTCTTGGAAGTTCTGAATAGCCTTGCGCGCGGCTTCTGGGTTTGACTCGCCGCCAGACTGCAGTTGTGCTTTTCCTTCAGCAAACAACTTAAGCGCCAGGCGACGATTGCTCAGTCGTCGCTCCAGTTCGGCAAGCTCTGCATCTTGCGCCAGAATTGTTTCTGCTTCGGCCAGTTTGGCACTCGCTTGAGCGAGATCACCGCGCTCTATATTGTCAGCAATTTCCGTCTTCCAGCGATCGGCCAAACCCGCTATCGCCGCTAGCGATTCGGTGTGCTTCGGATCGATATCGAGCACGCGTTGATAGGATGCCATCACCGACGTCAGACTTTGGTTGGGGTCAGTGGCTATCGACTGAGCATTAGACCAAGCGCTGCTAAGAGAGCGAGTTGCCGGTCGGCTAACGCCGTCAAGCCACGCCACTCCTGGGCTGCCGGGTACCACCAGAAACGCACCGAGGCCAACCGCAAGAAACAGTGCAACCAGAAAGCCAGTGGTTCGTGAGTTGCTGCCAGGGCTATCGTGTTCTCGTTCAGCGCGAATAGGGTCGCCAACCTTAGTTATCGCGTCGGTACCAACCGCCGCAATCTCGGCCGTAGTGACAACCTCTGTCTTGAGAACTGAATTGGGAATGAGCCCTTCGGCGTGTATCTCATCCAGCGCTTCGTTGATTTCCTCACCACTCTGGAAACGCTGTTCAACATCCTTATCAAGGAAGCGGTCTATGGTGGGCTGAAAAGTGTTGAGATGTGTGGGTAGTTTTGGCACCGGGTCTTGCAGGTGCTTGATGCCAATGGCCACCGCTGAGTCGGCTTTAAACGGCACATCGCCAGTGAGCATGCGATAAAACACCACACCAAGACTGTAGATGTCTGATCGTCCGTCGAGTTTACGACCCGCAGCCTGCTCCGGGCTCATATACTGGGGTGTGCCAACCACAGTGCCGTGGCGGGTCAGGTTCGCGCCACTATCAACCACCTTGGCAATGCCAAAGTCAGTGAGTACAGCGCTGCCATCTTCGCGGAACAGAATATTCTCAGGCTTGATGTCGCGGTGGATGTAGCCCTTGTCATGGGCAAAGTCGAGTGCCCGGGAGATATCACGCACAACCCGGATAAGGTCCTGAATATGCAGCCCGGTCTTTAATTTGTCGTTGAGGTCACCACCCCGCAGGTATTCCATGACGAGGTAGAGGTAGTTTTCATGCAGTCCTACGTCGTAGACCTGCACAATATTAGGGTGACTAAGTTGTGCGTTTATTCGACTTTCACGAACAAAGCGTTTGCGGAAATTAGGATCTTTTGAATAGTCGGCTGACATGACTTTGAGCGCAACGAGGCGGCCAAATTTTTTCTGCACAGCAAGATATACGCGGGCCATGCCGCCGCGGCCTATCTCACGCTCTATCTGGTACCCGGGAAGTTCCACGACTGTGCTGCTTGAGCTCAGCTATCCGCTAATTGCAAGTTGATGTACTCGCCGGCAATCAAATTGCCGAGAATGAGGTAGGCGTCGCGTATGACCTGCTGGCCGTCCAAACTGACTGCTATTCCACGGCCATGAGCACGCCCATTGATGCAGCTATCGCTATGAAACATCCAGTTTTTACCTTGCAGCTGCATTTGACAGCGGGGCTCCTCTAGCAATGTGAGTGTCTGATACAGCTCGCCTTGCTGCCAGATCTGAAAAACGTTGCTGCCGTCAGCCTTATCTTTGATGCCGTAGCCGTCCATCTTGTCATTGCTGAACTGGCCGCGGTAGACGGTACCGTCACGCCAGTAAAACTGCCCGAGCCCAGTGCGAACATCGTTGTTGAAACTGCCAACGTAGCGATTGCCATTGGGCCAGGTCATTTGGCCTTCGCCCTGCTTCTTCCCGGCCAAAAAAGCCCCTTCGTAACGGCGCTGGTCTAGATAGATAAATGTACCCGTTCCATTTGGCGATCCGTCGCTGATCTGTCCTTCGTAAACTTCGCCGGTGTGCCAGCGCAAAGTGCCAGCGCCGGTACGCTGACCTTCCAGAAAGTCGCCATCGTACACGTCTTGATTGGCCCACCGCAGAATGCCTTTGCCGGTGCGTTGATCCGCCAGAAACGTGCCGGTGTAAGTATCCCCGTTGGGCCAGGTTAGAACGCCTTCACCCTCACGGCGCCCCTCCGTAAAGACACCTCGATAGGAACGACCGTCTGGCCAGGTGTAGGTGCCCTGGCCGTGCATACGGTCATTCGCAAATTCACCCTCAAAGCGACGACCATCTTGCCACTCATACACACCCTGACCACTGCGCTGGTCATCTACGATCAGCCCCTCATAAACATCGCCATTGTCGAGTTCGATACGGCGAATACGCTCTGCCGCCTCGGCAAATGAACCCGACAACAGAAGCAGTAGTGCCAACAAAACTGTCAAGCTTGGGATGGAGCTTTGCAGCCAATTAGAACCCGCACGCAGCACATCGGTCATAGAGTGACTGGCGCAGGCGCCTTGGACCCATCTCAGGGAACAAAGAATGCTGTTATTTTGGCTCGTTAAGGTCAACTTAAGTACACTGGCTTCTTTCCCCCACTTTACTTCAATTGACTGAGCTTTTCTTCACCCTCCCTGTTGTTCTCGGATGCGTCCTGCTCGGGGCCTTTGCTGGCTTTTTGGGCGGCATGCTGGGCATTGGTGGCGGCGTCATTATGGTGCCTGGGCTCTTGCTTTTGTTTGACCAACTGGGCCTATTTCCGGATTCAGCCACCCTCGTGGCTCTGGGCACCTCATTAGCGGTCATCATTTTCACCTCGCTGTCTGCAGCACGGACGCAGATTCAAGCGGGCAAGGTGCTCTGGCCAGTGGTGCGCGCCTGGACTCTATGGCTGATTTTGGGTGGTCTGGCCGCCAGCTGGATCGCAACGCTGCTGCCTGCCGTGGTGCTGCGAACCTTAATAGCAGGGTTTCTGTTTGTGGTTGCCGTAATAATGCTGGCCAGTTGGAAGCCTAATCCCTCGCGCACGCTACCGGATAACCTTGGTAGTGCCCTGCTTGGCAGTGCTGCTGGTGTGATTTCGGGGCTTGCTGGTATCGGCGGTGGCAACGTTATTGTACCAACGCTCGTCTATCACAACGTACCCATGCATCGCGCAACGGCCACCTCCAGCACCCTTGGCGTTCCCGTCGCACTATCGGCCGCAAGCGGTTACGCATTGCTCGGTCCTGTCAGCGTGAGTCAACTGGGCTATATCTACCTGCCCGCAGCCGGCGTCATGTTAATTGCCGCCGTACTGCTTGCTCCGTTGGGGGTTCGATTTGCCCATCGCACCGACGCCAAACGCCTGAAAAAGTACTTTGGGGCGCTGCTGTTAGTGGTCGCTTCGCAGATCCTCTACACCGCTGTTAGCTAAGGCGCGCGTTAGCCGTTCTCTTCCAGGGTTCTGATCTGAATCGCGTCAGCCGCGTGTTCGGCCAGTACGTCTGAAATAACGACCACCTTTGCATAGCTCGCCAGACGCTCGCGATCGCGCAGGACCCGAAACGCGGTCTGCAGCGTTTTCTCGGGATCTTTGCTAAACGGCGTGCGGTGCGCGTAGACCGCTCGATTGAGCGCCAGACGTCGACGCGTTTGACTGTGGTTGGTGAAGGCGTAAATCGGCACGTTGCTCGGTCGGCAATTAGTGACCTGGTCTGCGGTTACTCCCCGACGGGTGATCACAACCAAGCCTGCGGCACCAATTGCTTCAGCCAATGCGACGGCATGAATGGCAATATGTTGTTTGTCGGAACGGGCATCGAGTTGTTTTTCAAACCCGAGCCCTGGGTAACGTTCTGAACTGGCGGCAATGGCATCGAGTTGCTTTACGCAGCGTTCCGGGTACTTACCAACGCCGGTTTCACCCGACAGCATAACCGCGTCGACGCCTTCGTAAATCGCGTTCGCGACGTCAGTGACTTCAGCACGGGTCGGAATCGGATTCTCGATCATTGATTCGAGCAAATGCGTTGCGACAATGCAGCGCTTGCCGGCAATGGCGCAGGCGCGAACGATTTCGCGCTGCACGTTAGGCAAGGCGGCGATATCGGTTTCAATACCAAGGTCACCACGAGCAACCATGACACCATCGGCCGCTTCAATAATGTCATCTATATTTGACACACCTTCGCGATCTTCGATTTTGGCAATGATTTTTATGGCATTAGCCTTGCGTCCAAGCAGCTTTCGCAAACCCAGAATGTCTTCAGCACTACGCACAAACGACAGCGCCACATAGTCGATGTCATTGGCAGCGCCAAATTCAATATCGCGCTGATCTTTTGACGTTATGGCGGGCAGGTTGACGTGCAAGCCAGGTAAATTAACGTGCCGTCGGCTGCCCAGTGTGCCGCCATCAAGCACCTCACAATCGAGCCAATCGAGGCCTTTGCCGTCGACTCTCAGATTCATAAGGCCGTTGTCGATCGTTATGCGGTCACCTTCGGCTACGGTGTTAACAAGGTCTGGGTAGTTCACATAGACCAGTTTACGGTTGGTCTCAGAGTCTGGCGTCACCGAGAGTCGAATGCTTTGACCTTTTACCAATTCTTTGGGGTCTTTACGGTTACCCGTACGAATCTCCGGGCCTTGGGTATCCAGCAGAACCGGAACCGGATAACGCACTTTTCGGTTCAGCGTTTTGATCCAGCCAATCACCTGCTTGGCGCTCTTGTGGTCAGCGTGGGACATGTTCAGTCGCACTATATTCATGCCCGCCGCATAAAGGCCGGCGAGCGCCGGGTAACTGGCGGTTGCAGGGCCAATGGTGCAGATAATCTTCGTTCGTCGAACGCTCATGAAACGGGTACCTGAAGGTTGCAGTGCGGCCAAAACGAATGGGTTTTAGAGAGGCAAGCCGACACGGGTCGGCGGCAATATCCACGAATTAATCAGGCTTTGCAAAACTCTCTGATTCACGCGCCCAAAAACCACCCAATGCCTCGGCAATTTGCCCCGAACGCACGGCTTCTGGGCGCCAGTGTGGTGGCTGCAATCGAGTAAAATCTGCTTGCAGAAATCGAGCATCAACTAGGCACACGACGCCTCTGTCGGTTTCGTTGCGAACGACTCGGCCTGCGGCCTGTACCACCCGAACCATCGCAGGTTGCTGATAGGCAACCACCTGGCCAAAGCCGGGGTCTGCTGTGCTGGCAAAGTGCGCAGCCAGCGCCTCACGAGCGTTGTCTGGCGGTGGCAAGGCGACGCTGACAACAATCACTCCAAGCAGCGCATCGTCAGCAAAATCGAGCGACTCTGTGAATACACCACCAAGCACGACACAACCAAGTGTCGGGTTACGCGCTGCCCGAAAATGCTCAACAAATTGTTCACGATCAGCCAGGGTGCTGCCGGGTTTTTGCGTAAGCAGCGGCTGCTCCGGATAGGCCAACGCATAGGCTTGGGCAAACTGATTGAGATACGCAAATGACGGGAAGGCTGCAAAATAGTTACCCAGCTTGGCCTGAGTGACGGTTCTCACCAGCTCTACCAGCCGCGGCAAAGTGGCTTCCCGGGAGCGGAAATAGGTCGATATGTCTGGCACCACAAACAACCCTAGGCGATCGGTTAGATCACCCGGGGAGACCCGCGCAAGCTCGGTGTCGGGATCGCCATGGAGCCGCTGATACAGCGTCAATGGCGACAACGTACCGGAAAACTGCGCATTAGGACCAAAATTGCCCAGAGTGCCCGCAATGTGTTGCGCTGCATCCAGACACAGCAAGCGAAGTTCTTTGTTGTTGTGGTCGTAGAATGCAGCGGCATTCGCACTGGGTTGTGTTGCTTTCTCGGCGGCATCTGCCGCGACGTTGTCGACGATTGTTAGCCATTCCTGTGCACGCTGCCAGCGCAACACGCTGAAAAATAGCTCAGTCACGGGTTCGCTCAGTGGCGTGTCGTCACCCAATTGGGCGATTCCGGCAACCAATTCCGCGGCCCGTTCAGTGAACGCGCGCGGTGGGCGAATTTGCACATCACCCCACGAGTTTCTGTTCTCGACACTCTGCGCCTCGAACAACTGCTTCGCGGCGCGTGCAAAGCTGCGCCGCAATGTGGTGGCGAGTTTACGAATACTGTCTGGTGTATCAGCGCCCGGAGCCAACACCGCATTAATCTGATAGTTGGGCACGCTTACACTCAGCATATCCCTTACTCGCGGCTCAAGCTGGTGAGCTTCATCGATCAACACCACGGCATCCGGGCTTTGAGCAAAGCGTTGCAGGCGCACGATAGGATCAAACAGGTAGTTGTAGTCCATCACCACCAGGTCAACCCAAAGGGCTAGATCAAGGCTGAGTTCAAATGGACACACCACATGATTTTGCCCAATGCGTTCAATGTCAGCCGGTGTCGTATGACCGAGAGCCAGCCCTTCGGTTAACGCGTCGGCTCGCTTGTCGTAATAGCCTCGTGCGTACTCGCAACCTTCTGGATCACACGGCATACCGGCAACCAGACAAGCTTTTTCACGGGCAATAATCGTCACGGTCCGCAACTTTGCCTTGTCGTGCAGCAGCCGGGCCGCCTGTTGCGCAGCGTCTTGCCCTGTCGTTCGGCCTGTCAGGAAAAAGATACGATCGAGCGGCTTGCTGGTTAGTGCTCGGTATGCCGGAAACAACGTTGCCAGGGATTTACCCGTCCCCGTGGCGGCTTCCAACAGCAGATTGCGACCGGTGGTGAGTGATTGGTAGATGCGCCCTGCCAGCGCTCGTTGATTGGGTCGGAAACTCGCGAACGGAAATGGCAGCTGTTCAAGCCGTTCATCACGCTGCTGCCGATAACTGTAAAGCGCGAGTAAACGGCTGCGCCAAGCATCGATAGTGGTATTGAGAAACTCAATCAGGTCAGTGCGCGTGATCCGCTCGCCAAGACGTTGCACCACAACGTCTTGGTCTGGGTGGCAATAGCACAGATCAAGTTGCCACTCGGGGATTTCAGGGTGATCGAGTGCGAGGATGCCGCCATACAGAAGCAACTGCGCTCGGTGCACCTGACCGTTATAGGCGTGCATTTTGTCGATATCGGCTCGGGTTGTTTTGTATTCTTCGACCAATGCAGCAGCGATATTGCAGCCATCAATGCGGCCACCCAACCGCCAGGTTTGGGTGCCAACCACAAACTCAGTAGTGACGCTGTGTTCCGCAACATAGCCTTCAGCCGTATCGTCGCGCGTCGCCTGAACCCGTTTTTGCGTTGCAATACCTTCCGCGCCCGTGGTCGATTTCTCGAAACGAACGTGAATATCGCCGGCTCGGTGTATGTATTCCGCCAACTCGCGTACCGCAATGGCAATTGCTGGTTGAGTTGTGTCATTCGACCCCGAATCGTTCGGCAGCTGGTTCACTCGGCAACAAACCGGTGCTTGAGGACTCGACAAGGTACGCCAAGCTCGCACAGCTGCTTTAGCCATACTCGTTGATTGGGTTGTAGCTGGTCGCTTGGTCCCTTTACTTCAACCAGCTCGTAGTTACCCGCGCCATAGGCCACAAACAAATCTGGCATACCACTACGCACCTGCCCCAGATCGTTGAGCATGTAGTCAAATAGGCTCTGTAAGGTACGGGCCTGAAAACTCGCCTGGGCAGCATCGAGTATCGCGCCGTTCTTGTGGGTTACGACACCCCAGCTCACCAACCGGCAAGACCGTCCTAGTTTTTCAGCAGCGGTTTGATAGATTCGACGCCAGAGCGCCGCACCGTCACCACACTCTTCGAGGCGCTCGGCAATAACATCAGCACGACGTTGTCTGAAATCGGGCCAATAGAGGTCTCGGGGTGCTGACTGGAACGGGTGGGTAAACATTCCGGGTTGCGGGGCAAATACAATGTCCCAGAAGGCAAGCCCCAGTAAGCTCGGCAAGAGCGTGTTTTCGGTGTGCCATGCCGTGCCGCCGTTGGCGGTTAAGCATTGAGCCGTTAGGGCCTCAACTCCGGGCAACTGCGCGTGCGGTGTGTGCCAAGTGGTTTCGCGCCATTGCACATCCTGTTTGTTGCCCCCTCGCACGCCAAATCGTTGAGCAAATAGCGCCTCCTCCGCACTGTGTGGGGCCTGGATTATGCGGCCCAAAAGCGCGTTAGTAGCGGCCTCATCGCCGTCTTTTTTGAACATTCGCACGCGCCGTTCTCGTGCCGGATGCGCGGTGGCATAGCGAAAACAGGCGTGAGCGCGTAAATGCTCACTCGCTCGTTCGAAATCTCGGCCCCAGCCAATAAGCAGTTTATCGCGCCGGCGCCGCAGGCTCGGATTGTCAGGCTGGGCCTGCTGCACGAGTGGGTGATTCAACAACCAGGGTTGCGCTGCAGCGCGCCTGTTACTGGGTAAGAATTGCAGGCTAGACAGCTCAAGGTAGTGCTCGACTTCTGTGGGGGTCGCAAAGGCTCGGGCATTGTCGCCCAGGGGGTAGTTTTCGAACGCACTGAGCCCCAAATCGCGCATCACAAATTCTGTGAGGTCGCGGTATAGATCGCCAAAGTAAGTGAGCCGCAGACGTTGTAGCGCCTGCCTCAAGGTCAGCGCCAGCCAACTCACGAGGGTTGCACATCGGTCTCTGATCACTGGGTCGGTATAGCTACCCAATATGCGTGCAATCAGATCCTGTTTGCGATCTTTGGCGCGCTTGAGTTCGGGAAACAGCGCTTTTAGTTCAGTAACTTTCAATCGATCTAGCAACGAGTCAGCGGCTACAACCGCATTTTTTTCGAGCAAACCCCGCGCCTGTAGCTCGACAATCGTTGCGTCCAGATTGGTGATTTCAGCGTAGTTCAACGAGTCGATACGAATAACCGGTGTTGTCCGCATGATGAGGCGCGCAATCAATCGCGTGCCTTGGCTGGACAGTTCAAGCAGTTCGCCAATAAGCTCGCGCTCAGGGCCAAGCAGATCGCCACTGTGTGCCAAGGCGTGCGACACCACGCTCACCAGGTTGTTGGCGTAGTAGTCTGGTGGTGGTGCGGTGTTTGGAGTCAGCCGCGGCAATGGGGCTTACCTGCAAGTGCGAGTTGGCGTTACGATACAACAAACACGCCTCAGAATAGGAATTGCCAAACTGTGAGTGATAAGCCTGCTAACACGCACAACCAGGACGACAGAGAGACCAGTGAGAGCACGCCGTTCTGCTTTGCAACCATTGTGGCCGACAAGGCAATCGAAACCCTGTTAGCAGCAGGCACAACCGCCATCTTCAAAGATGAGCACCCCTGGCTGGTTGCCCGCCGCGAGTTCAACACTGCGCACACGGCCGGGCTGCGTATTCCCCTGTTGCTGGCTTCGCACGGCAAGGCCAGCGACGACTGTGAATTCAGCCATTGGGCGTACATTAACGATATTGATGTGTTGGAGTTATCTGGCAAACGCTATGAAACCCGGGTCACGCTCACCACGTTGTGGGAGGTGTCACCGCTGTTTGGCGCTATAGATTCGGTCAATGTGAAGCCACCTGATGAGCAGCTGTTAAGAGAAGAGGTAGAGTCAGTTCGAACACAGCGCCTCGCGCTGACGGAACAATATTTGCGTCCCTATGCGATCTGTGAGTCGCCGGGGTTCATTCCCCGGCTGACATCCTGGCTTTACCCGACGCTAGCGGTTTAACGCTCGGCCGGTCGTCGTTCTGCGCATCCTCAGATTCGCTATCCTGTATTCGCAGCCACACTTCTTTTCTGTGAACTGCTGCGGCCCGAGGTGCTTCTATTCCAAGATGCACCTGACTGCCTCGTATTTTCAGAACCTTGAGCTCGATCTTGTCGTCTATCATGATCGACTCTCCGGCTCGTCTGGTGAGCACCAGCATGCATTCGCCCTCGCTTTAATCAACTTCATGGATTAAACCCGCATAGTGGCTTGGGTTCTGTGACAGCCCCATGGTTATGGCCATTACAGTAGTATGGAATTTGCCCGACGCACTCAGCGCGGGCTTAGGTAGCACAGAATGTGTGACAGCCATCACACGAGGATTCGAAATGAGCAAACAAACCCGCACAGAAACTGACAGCTTTGGCCCATTGGAAGTTCCTGCCAGTGCTCTGTACGGCGCACAAACCCAGCGCGCGGTTGATAATTTTGGCCTGAGCAACAACGTCATGCCAGAGGCCTTCGTGGCTGCCGTGACCCTTATCAAAGAAGCCGCTGCACGGGTTAACGCGCAACTTGGGCTGCTGCCCGATGACATGGCCGACGCCATCGCTCACGCCGCCGTGCAGGCCCGAGAGGGAATGTGGCCGGCACAGTTTCCAGTGGATGTCTTTCAGACCGGCTCCGGCACCAGCACCAACATGAATGTGAACGAGGTACTGGCCACCCTCGCCTCGCGGCATATGGGCAGCTCTGTGAGCCCCAACGACCACGTTAACCTTGGTCAGAGCAGCAACGACGTTATTCCTACGGCGCTGCACCTTTCAGCCGCGTTGCGGATTAATGAAGATCTGCTGCCCGCGCTCGAGCACCTGGCGGCGAGCATCGAAGTGGCCATGGAGGGTGTTACCGAGGTGACCAAAACCGGCCGCACCCATCTCATGGACGCGATGCCGATCACTCTGGCACAAGAACTCTCCGGCTGGGCGGCCCAGGTTCGCTCTTGCCATGCACGAATTAGTGCCTGCTTACCGCGCCTACAAAAGCTCGCACAGGGTGGCACGGCAGTAGGCACGGGCATCAACGCGCACCCCAACTTCCCATCAGCAATGGCGACAGAACTGAGTGTGATGACTGGCCTGCCAGTAGCGCCCAACGAGAATTTCTTCGAATCGCTGAGCTGTCAGGACACCGCCGTCGAGGCCTCCGGGCAGCTAAAAACCACGGCGGTGGCGTTGATGAAGATCGCCAACGACCTGCGTTGGATGAACAGCGGCCCGCTAGCGGGTCTGGGTGAGATCGTGCTGCCCGCCTTACAGCCCGGCAGCAGTATTATGCCGGGCAAGGTCAACCCGGTTATTCCGGAGGCGGTGACCATGGCCTGTGCCCAGGTGATGGGTAATGACGTCACCATCACGGTTGCTGGCCAGTCTGGCAACTTTCAGCTCAACGTGATGTTGCCCGTGATCGCCCACAACCTGCTCGAAAGCATTGGTCTGCTCGCTACCGCGGCTCGCCGGTTGGCAGACACCTGCATGGTCGGATTTACGGTGCGTGAAGACAACCTGAAAACGGCGCTAACGCGCAACCCAATTCTGGTGACCGCGCTCAACCCGATCATTGGTTATATGAAAGCAGCAGAAATTGCGAAGAAGGCTTATGCCGAGAATCGGCCGGTACTGGATGTCGCCCAGGAGCTCACTGAGCTGTCCCGCGACGAACTGGAAACGCTGCTTGATCCGCGGAAACTAACCGCGGGTGGGATTGTGGGATAAGTTGGCTGGTGCGGGAGTCAGAATTCATTCTGACTCCCGCCTTCACTCTCCTCCACCAACCCCTCAGGCAGCCGAGTCTTCACCCGCGCACCCAGTGCCTGCACCTGCTCGATCTGCCGAACCAGATTGCCGCGCCCATCCACCAACCGGCCGCGTGCACTGAGAAACAGCTTGTCGAGTGTCGCCACTTGCTTGCCAATCTGTTCAATGTCTTCCGCCAGCAATCGCACCTTGTCGTAAATCGCACCCGCCCGGTCTGCAATTTCTTCCGCGTTGCGGTTCTGTTTGTCGTTGCGCCACAGGTTGTTTATCACCCGCAGGCTTAGCAGCAGCGTCGACGGGCTTACCAGCATTACGCGTCGTCGCAGAGCGTCTTCATACAGTACTGAGTCATATTCCAGGGCGTGGCTGAGCGCGCCCTCTACCGGCACAAACAGCAGCACAAAGTCGAGAGAGCGCAGCGGCTCGAGCGCGTCGTAATTGCGCTCACCCAGCTCTTTGATATGGCTGCGCAAACTCTGTACGTGTTGCTTCAGAGCAAACTCTCGACTTTTACGGTCTTGGGCCTGAGTCATGCGCTCGAACGCAGTAAGCGACACCTTGGCATCAATCACCACATCTTTGTTATCTGGCAAATGCACCACAACATCAGGACGCTTAATTTGACCACTCGCCTCGGTCACCGAATATTGGGTAACAAACTCGCGACCTTCGGTGAGACCAGAACCTTGCAGCAGGCGTTCGAGCACCATCTCGCCCCACTGGCCCTGAGCGCGCTTGTCCCCCTTCAAGGCTTGGGTGAGGTTGGCAGCCTCGGCATTCACGGCCGCACTGGCGGCTTGCAACGCTTGCACCTCGTTTAACAGGGTCGCCCGTTCACGGGTTTCGACGTGATGAATCTCGTCGACGCGACGCTTGAACTCACCCACCTGTTCTTTAAAAGGTGACAGCACGGCAGCCAGTTGGGTTTCGCCCAGGGTCGCCATCGCCTTGCCCTGATTGTCGAAGACATCGCGCGCGAGGGCCGCAAACTGCTCCTTCAAATCAGCCGAATTTTCCCGTAGTAGTGCTTCGCGTTGAGCCATTGACTCAGCCCCGGCCTCAAGCCGCACCCGAAGCTCTGTTTCGCGTGATTCACTCGACTTGCGTGCCTCACCCTCCTCAGCGGCGGTGTCTTGGGCATTTTCGAGTTGCCGACGAAGCTCATCTTCCAGTCGCTCAAATTCTGCGGCTCTGCTTTCGAGGCGCTCTGAGAGCAGGTTCACGTGCTGACTGGCCAGTACTTCTGCCCGGCCAAAGCCCGCGGCGTCTGCCCGGCGAATCCGCATTTGAACCCATAGCCATAATGGCAACCCAAGACCAATCGCCAGAAGCAACCAGGCGGCACCCGGCAGCAGCGCCAGTTTTGCCAACGCATCGTGCAGAACATTCAGAATATTTGCCGGAAACCCAACGGCCAGTAATTGATCTGTGGCAGTTGTGGTGGTCGCGCTTCCGTAGTTCGGCAGAAGGTTCGCTAGATAGGTAGACGGGTTGATCATCGGTGTTGAAACAATGGCGATAGGTTCTTCTGGATACTTGCCTAAGTGTGCCCTAATATCCTGCGATTCGTGCGTGAATTCAGGGACAGCATTCTGCCGCAAGATATCACCAAGGGTCTCACCCCTACCATACTGATCGTCGACGACGATGTAGCCCATGCGCGTAGTGTTCGCGACCTGCTTGCGCACTACGGACTGGGAGCAGACACCCTGAATCAGGGCAGCGCAGCCATTGCTCAGTTGCAAGCTGGCTCCTACGACCTGCTCCTGCTCGATCTCGACATTCCTGACATGCCCGGGCTGGACGTGCTGAACGCTATGCGCGAGCAAGACATCGCCACTCGAACCGTTATTCTGAGCGGCGAGTCGTCGCTCGATAACGTCACGCCCATCTTGCGGCTCGGTGCGTTCGACTTTGTGCAGAAGCCCTTTGAACCTGCGGCCTTGGTTGCCTGCGTGAAGCGCGCACTCGAGCAAACCCGCCTGGAGCGCGAAAACGCCGAGATCACGGCTCGGGCTGATGCCTCGAATCGACTGCACCGATTTCTTATCGAAGCCTCGCCTGATCTGATCTATGTGCTCGATGAACATGGGCGCTTTCGGTTGGCAAACGATCAGCTCAAAGAGATATTTGACTTCGACGCCCGCAATCTTAAGGGGCAGCATTGGCAAACATTGTTCAACGGGGCGTTGCAGAGCGATATTAATTATCACTTCAATGAGCGACGTACCGATGAGCGAGCGACGCAACAGCTTGAATTCGACTACGTTGACATCGCGGGTAAATCCCGAATTCTTGAGCTCTCGGCAATGGGGCTCTATGACGACTCGGGCAGCAACACCAACGGCTTCGCGGGCACCTACGGCGTGCTGCGTGATGTCACCACCGGCCGCAGTACGGCACGGCAACTTGCAGAGAGCCAGCGCAAGTTTCAGGGGCTGTTTATGCACAGCCCAGATGCCGCGTTTATTTGCGAACTCGATAGCGGGCGCATCCTCGAAAGCAATGACAGCTTCCAGCGTATCGCTCAGGCCATAGATGGGTCGATCGAAGGCACAGCCACAGCCGGTGATGGGCATACACCGGGTGAACAAACCACAGATGCAAGCCTGTGGCCACTTAAAGAACAACGCGAACGATTTATTGCTCAATTACGTGCCGACGGCGAACAACAGGTTGTCGATATCGAGCATTCACTCATGGGTGAAATGCGCTATTTCTATATTTCGGGTCGACTGATTGATCTGGAAGGCAAGCCCGCCGTGCTCGCTACCCTGCGCGATGTCACCAATGAAAAGCGTGCGCAACAAGATCGACTGTTGCTTGAAAGCCAGCTGCAACAAGCCTCGAAGATGGAGGCCATTGGCCAGCTTGCCGGCGGCATTGCCCACGATTTTAACAACATTCTAGCCAGCATCATTGGCTATACCGAGCTGGTGCAGGTCTCGCGTGAGCGACTGCCCGGCGAAACCATTGATAGCTACCTTGGTGAGGTGGTTGATGCGGGCAAACGCGCCCGTGAATTAATCTCGCAAATGCTGACGTTCACCAAAGCGATTCGAGGTGACGCACAACGAGTGCGGGTCAGCGATACCATTGATGAAGTATCGCGGATGCTGCGTGCAGCCATCCCGGCCACTATTCGTATCGACACCACCTTCGACCCGGCCACACCACCGGTGCTTATCGACCCCGTTCAGCTCCAACAGATTGTGATCAACCTGCTGATCAATGCCCGCGATGCGATCGAACAACACGGCGACGTGAAAGTTGATCTGCGCACCAGTGTCATTGAGCAGACCATGGATGGGGAAAGCGACTTCGCAAGCCAGTGCGCGTCCTGCGAAGCACCGCTGAAGGGCTCTTGGGTCGAGCTGTCGGTCGAGGATAACGGCCACGGCATCGACGAGAGCATGCTGCGCAAGATCTTCGACATGTACGTTACGACCCGGGAGCCTGGCCAAGGTACCGGCATTGGACTGTGGTTGATTCACACTCTGGTGCATGAGTACGGTGGCCACATACGCCTTAGTAGTGAACCCGGCAAAGGCACCCGCTTTGGCATACTGCTGCCCGATGCTGACGCTGTCGCCGAGCCCGCCAGCACGCGCGTACTGGTTTCAGATATCGATATAAGCGGCGAAATACTGGTTGTCGACGACGACGTATCCGTGAGCAAATATCTGGCGGAGGTGTTACGCAACGCCAATTTCCCCGTCCGGGTGTTCAACGATTCAACCGCGGCTATGAAGCACCTCGAACAAAACATCGACCGACTGTCGGTGTTGGTCACTGACCAGATCATGCCGCAAATCAGCGGCCTGCAATTGGCTCGTCGCGCCAAAGAATTACGGCCGACTTTGCCCGTTATTCTCATTACCGGTTACACCCACACCAGCGATCTGCAACAGGTCAGCGAGCTCGGCCTGGAAGGCTGTTTGAAAAAGCCCTTTCGCATGGATGAGCTACTCAATGCCCTGCGCGATATTGTTGGACATCCCGGCAATACCGCTGCGAACAAAGCGTCTTGAGCCCTGCCATTCACGCAGCGGCTGGGCAATAATCCACAAAAATTCGAACCCCGATTTCTAAAGGACTAAAAGGACTTGTTGATGACCACATCCCAACCTTCTCTCTCTACCGCACCGCTGCGCTGCGCGATCGCAGCTCTCGCCCTGACCGTTGGCGTGTTTAGCGCTCAAGCCCAGGCCGCTGACGACAGCACACTGCGCACCGCGCTCGAAGCGGCAATGGCCAGTGACGCTCGCAGCGAGGCAGACAAAGCTCGAGATAAGAACCGTAAGCCAATAGAAACCTTAGAGTTCTTCCAACTCTCGGAAGACATGCGCGTGGTTGAACTGCTGCCAGGAAGCGGCTGGTACACCTCGTTGCTGGCACCGGCTCTGCGCGATCGTGGCGAACTGTTTGTGGCGGTTGGCACCGGACGGGTTGAACAGAAGCTGTTGAAAGAGCCTGGCTTTGACAAGGTTGAAGTACTGGCTGCTGATACCAAAATCGAGCGCCGCAAAGGCGGCTACGGCATGGACGCACTGAATCTGGGCGTTAAGCGCGTTGACCTAGTAGTGACCTTCCGCAACTTGCACAACTTCAATGTTGAGTCGCGCAAGATCATGAACGAAGCGGCCTTCACCGCACTGAAGCGCGGCGGCATGTATGGTGTGGTTGATCACACCCGTCGCCACATGCAGGAAGACGATTCAGAAAATGGCCGTCGCATGGACCCGGTTCTGGCGATCAAAGAAATTCAGGAAGCAGGCTTCGAGCTGGTCGACTTCTCTGACCTGCACTACCGCCTCGACGACGAGCTGCGCTACGAAGTTGGCCGCCGTTCAGTCAGCGGCAACACAGACCGCTTTACACTGCTGTTCAAGAAGCCCTAGCGAGCTAAAGCGGCGACGCGAAAAGAAGGGGTCAGAATTAATTCTGACCCCCGCCTCATGTGACCCCGCCTCAAGCATCCAACGCCGCATAAACCGCCTCAACCAACAAATCTGACCGGGTTTTCTCCACCACACCTGGCTGCATCTGATTCATCGCGTAGCCAAAACCGATGCCATAGTCTGGATCTGCAAACCCCAATGACCCGCCAGCTCCGGCATGGCCAAAAGCGCCTTCCGTGGGACCATACTCGTTGTTGGTGTTCAAAATAAACCCACGACTGCGCCGCATTGGCTTGGCGAGAATCAAATCCTCCTCCATCGCCACTTCCTGCACATTGGCAGCAGTAAGCGTTGCGGGCTCAAGCACTCGAACTCCGTCTGCATCTGCCGTTCCCGCAATTGCGCCACCATTGGCGGCTGCGTCATAAATTCGGGCAATGCCGTCACCGCTCGCCTGGCCGTTTGCGGCGGCAATTTCGGCGCTGCGCCACTCGGCGGAGCACGCGTCTTTCCAAGGGCGAATCGACGGGTTTAGTAAGGCCACCGGAAACAGTTTCGGCAGCCTTGGTGGGGTCGTGTCAGGCGGTGGGAGTTTGTCGGTGGTGCGGGCGTGGTTCGGACCAATAAGGTCGGCTACCCGTTCGTGCTCAGAGGCCGCAAGCCCGAGGTGGAACTCGGCAGTGAGTGGACCGGCGATGCGTTCTGCCAGCACCGCGCCCAGGCTTTTGCCGGCAGCGCGCCGCACCAGCTCGCCAACCAGAAACCCCCAGTGAATCGCGTGATAACCCGCGGCACTGCCAGGCGGCCAATACGGCTGTTGTTGCTCGAGCAGACCAATCATCTTTGACCAGTCATACAGGTCGGTGACCGTGAGACGCTCAGCCACACCGGGAACGCCGCTTTGATGCGACAACAGCTGACCAATCGTGAGCCCGTCAGCTGCGGCGCGAAACTCCGGCCAAAGATTGCTGACCGGGTCGTCGTAATTTAAAAGGCCATCCTCAACCAGCGTTGCAAACGCGATGGCCGCAACCCCCTTGGTAGTCGAGTAGACGTTGACCAGCGTGTCCTGTTGCCAGGGCCTGGTGAACCCGGAGTCTTGGAAGCCGCCCCACAGGTTAACCAGCTCTTGACCGTTGTGGCGCACAGACAGGCTGGCACCGACTTCAATGCCGTCGGTGAAGTTGGCGATGAACGCCGCGCGAACGTTTTCGAAGCCGGGAGCTACAAAACCGTGAATTGGAAAGTCGGGCTTGGCGGGAGGCAGTGCCGATGTTGGCATGGGCGCTTGTCCTGATGAGGGTGTGAACAAACACCATCATATTGGAGCGCGCGGGTAGAGTCAGCGGACGCGTTGCGCACGATGGCTCGTGCAGAGCTTGCGCTACAAAGTGCTTGGAAGGAGATGGTGCCCAGGAGAGGACTTGAACCTCCACGCAGTTGCCTGCACCAGGACCTAAACCTGGCGTGTCTACCAATTTCACCACCTGGGCATTGTCGGTGGGAGGCGGGATTGTACGGACTGTGCCGCCAAATCCCAACCTTCTCTTGGCCTTTATTGCGGCCTTTCTTGATGAATAACCAAGCCGAATGATCACTCTGGTGCCCGAGGCCGGAATCGAACCGGCACGGTGTTGCCACCGAGGGATTTTAAGTCCCTTGCGTCTACCAATTTCGCCACTCGGGCAGAGTGAGCGCCTCTTCGCTAAGCGCCATGCGTTCAGCGACGCGCATTGTACTGGATGCCGCTCGCTTTCTCTCGGGTCATTAGCGATTTTGTTCAGCCGCAGTGCCGGAGCGCCAACCTGTGACTCAGAGCACACTTCCGCCTTGGTTATGGCGCAATTCGCCTATTGCAAAAAACTGGTATCTGTTACACTTTCGCGCCTCACGGAAACTGACATGGAGTACATTTTCTCGTGTTTGCCGAATTTAACGAAGACCAGACCGCCATTATGGACGCCGCGTCCCGCTTCACTGCGGACCGCATTACGCCCTTTGCAGCAGGCTGGGATGAGCACCACACCTTCCCTCGCAGCACCATCCGCGAGGCCGCCGAGCTCGGCTTTGGCGCGATCTATGTGTCTGAGGCGTCGGGCGGTATTGGCCTGTCGCGACTCGATGCAGCACTGATTATGGAAGCCATGGCCTATGGTTGTCCTTCTACCTCTGCCTTTATCTCCATCCACAACATGGCCAGCTGGATGATCGATGCCTACGGCAGCGAAGAAGTTAAATCCCGCTTTCTGCCCGACCTGATCACCATGGACAACATGGCCAGCTACTGCCTAACCGAACCCTCCTCCGGTTCTGACGCCGCGGCCCTGCGCACCGAAGCCAAGCGCGATGGCGACAGCTACATCATCAACGGCGCCAAAGCGTTTATTTCTGGCGGCGGTGAAAACGAAGTTTACGTGTGCATGGTGCGCACGGGCGACGCAGGACCACGCGGCATCTCATGCGTGGTTGTTGAAAAAGGCACACCCGGTTTAAGCTTTGGCGCCCAGGAACGCAAAATGGGCTGGCATTCTCAACCCACAGCAACCGTGCAGTTTGATGACTGCCGGGTTCCGGTCAGCAACCGCGTAGGCGAAGAAGGCCAAGGCTTTAAGATCGCCATGTCTGGGCTCGACGGCGGGCGCCTTAACATTGGTGCCTGCTCACTCGGCGGCGCCAAGCGTTGCCTTGATGAAACAGTAGCCTACGTTAAAGAACGTAAGCAGTTTGGCCAGGCCATTGCCGACTTTCAGAACACTCATTTCAAACTGGCCGAGATGGCGACCAAGCTCGCCGCCGCCAGAGCGCTGCTGTATCAGGCCGCGCGTAAAGTGTCAGAAGATGCACCCGACAAGACATCGAGTGCGGCCATGGCAAAATTGTTCGCAACCGAAGCGGGCAGCCAGATCGCCAATCAGGCGTTGCAACTGCATGGCGGCTACGGTTATTTGCAGGACTACCCTATCGAGCGCTATCTGCGCGACCTCCGCGTGCATGAAATTCTGGAAGGAACCAACGAAATCATGCGGGTCATCATCGGCCGAGAAATTCTCGGCTAAGACCTGACCACCCGCGGGTCAGGTCAACTCCTTAGTCGATACTAGGGCGCCATCTGCGACTGGATGTAGTTGGCAACGCCCACGTTGCTGACCAGTGACAACTGGGTTTCGATCCAATCAACATGCTCTTCTTCTGCGCTTAAGATGCTTGCGAACAGATCACGGCTAACAAAGTCGTTGATGGTTTCGCAGTAGGCAACCGCCACGCGCAGATCCGGAATCGCGATGTTCTCCAGCGCCAGATCGCAGCGTAAAATCTCTTCCACGTTCTCGCCAATCTTCAAACCACCCAAGTCTTGCAGATTGGGCAGCCCCTCAAGAAACAGAATGCGTTCGATCAACTCGTCTGCGTGCTTCATCTCGTCGATGGATTCTTCGCGAACCTTCTCGGCCAGTTTGCTCATTCCCCAGTCAGCCAGCATTTTTGCGTGCAGAAAATACTGGTTAATGGCCGTGAGCTCATTTTTGAGAATGGTGTTGAGGTGCGGGATTACGTCGGTACCTAGGGGTTTCATGCTGAACATCCTGTTTAAAACGCCGGCATGATGCCCCCGTTTCAACCGAAAAACAAGCGTAACTTATTGAATTATAATGATATTTATTCTCGTACAAGAACGGTTAACAATTTGATACGCAACCGCACTTGCGATCGATAATACTTCTCATTTAGTATTGGAGCCGTTATGTACATTTGTATCTGCAACGCTGTTACCGACAGCCAAATCACCACCGCCCTGCGCCACGGCTGCAAGGACGTGGCTGATATCTCCCAGACACTAGGCGTGGGCACCTGCTGCGGCAGTTGTTTGCCCGTGGCCCAAGAACTGGTTGAGCAGCAGCGCGGCGGCCAGAGACATAACACGACGCATATTCGGCAAGAAACGGATCAGTTCTACCCCGCCTAAGCGCCTTCGTGACACCGTCTCAGAGCAATTCACTCGCCTCATCAACCGCTATCGCCTGTGGGTCGCGTTGCTGCGCGTCGCCATAACCGCCGCCGCCCGGCGTCACCATCACTAGGCGTTCACCCGCCGGCACCAGATCTTTGCCTTTGCCGGCGAAGGCCTGGCCGTCTTTCAGACCCACCCAACCCGCAGTGCCATCGCCGCCGCCCTGGATTCCTCGTGCGGGGTGTTGCAACCGATCGAACATGCGCGAGATCCAGAACGGCTCGTTGTTAGCGTGGGAGAGCTCTATCCGCTGCCCGAGGCCCCCCCGTTGTTTACCAATCCCACCCGTACCCGGGGCAAACTCTCGTTGCCAAATAATAATGGGCGCACTGACTTCGTTGATTTCGGTGGGCGTGGTTCGTACCCCCGACGGAAAGGCAGTGGTCGACAAACCATCAGCGGCTGCTCGGGCACCCGTACCGCCGTTGTAGATCGGGTTAATCACAAAAGAGTCATCGGCACCCGGGTCGCTTAGCAACACCGGATTCCATATACAGGCAGCCCCCTCAGCCGGCACGACATCTGGCAATAGCTTGCCCAGTGCACCCAGAATCACATCGGGCAACAGCTGCCCCAGTGCGTGTCGCGCAGACACCGCAGCAGGCGGTTGCGCATTGAGAATGCAACCGACCGGCGCGTTCACCGTAATTACAGACAACGACCCGGCGTTGTTGGGAATGTCATTGCCCACCAAACAGCGCACACCAAAGGACGCATAAGCGTCGGTGTAGTTCAGCGGCACATTGATGCCTTTGGGTGAACTACCCGAGGTGCCTTCAAAGCTGAGCACAATCTGTTCTTGGTCTGTCGCGGTATTAATGGTGATCTGGCAGTGCAACTCAACAGGCGTGTCATAGCCATCAACTGTCATCTGGTTGCTGGTCGTGCCCTGTGGTAATGCGCGAATCGCTGCGCGCATGGCTCGGTTAGAGCGCTGCAAAATATGGGCGCCGATTAGTTCCACATCAAACTGCTGAAACTCGTTCAGCACTGCAAGCAGCGCTGTGGCTGATGTTGCATTGCAGGTCAGCAGAGAATACAAATC
>JALZVT010000102.1 GCA_023300545.1 Pseudomonadales bacterium | reverse complement strand
CATGGTATCCGGTGCGCTTGCAGCGCGGGCCTGGCTTGACCCATGCGACCACTTTGACACTCAGCAAAAAAGATTTGCAGAAGCCATGCGTTGCGGCCCTGCTGCCCGCCGACTCTGGACGCGTTGGTCGGGGCCGTTGTTCAAGCCGTTGGTCTGGGGTGTCACGCAAAGCCGAAACCCTCATGCGCTCTTAGCTCGTGCTCATCGCGATAATCCGCTCTATCGGCTCATGCGCTGATCAAAATTTGAATAAGCGACTTCTCGAGCCCGACAGCGCAAACAGATAGAAAAAGCCACCCAACATTCCTGCCGCATGGGCGCCGGGGGCAGATGGCCAAACGCCGACAGGCACCCAGCGCACCTCCAGTGAAAGCTCGCTAACCACCTTGATCACAGCGCCAATACCAACAAGGACGAAAAGCCCAAGCGCGAGCCAGTCTCGATTGGCCCGCGCTTTTTGTGTCTCAGTACTCACAACCAACATCAGCAGGCTATTCAACACACCCGACAAACCACAGTACAACGGCGTGGGCGTGAACAGGACAAACCAGATCGACACGATTAGCGTACCCATACAAAGGCCAATCACAAGCAGACGGCGACTCGTAGATTCCAGCCACCCACCAAGGACAAGCAGAGCTATGCAGTTCCAGACCAGGTGATGCCAGTCAGTGTGCACCCAGTGAGCCGTAACTATGCGCCAGAGCTCTCCAGCGCGTTCGGTATCAAGCCAAAACCAGTGTCGCGCACCACTACTGTCCAATAGTAGGTGCACACCTGTCAGTAGCGTGACAAGAGAGAGCGTCAGCCATGGCCAAGAGAGGCTTTGGCTTGTCTTTTCGATGATTAGCTCAACGCCTTCTGGGTTCAACATAGCGACCTATGCTCAGACCATAGAGTAGAGCATCGCGATCGTAGCTATCAAACTCTGCACGGAAGAACCAGCCGGAGTTTTGCGGCTGATATTGAACACCAAGCCCTAATGCGAACTGCACATTCGTCTGCTTTTCAAACCCAATCCGCGGCTCGTTCGATTCATTGTCAATATAACTAAGACCAGCCTTTACATACGCATTCCAGCTCTCCTCAGATCGACGCAGCCAGTAGCCACCCATCAATGAGATCACTTTGTACTCAATTTCGGGATTTGGTACTAACGCATTGATGGCAGGATTTAGGTTTGATAGGTCAGCATGACCGAGATTTGCGTAAGCGGCCTCAACAAACCCGCGTGGTTTGAAGTGCCAGCCCGCAGCCAACTTCCAGCCTGAAGATTTATCGTCGGTAGTGCGGAAACCGTTGACGGTGTTTTCCGGATCAACATGGGTCGCGTTCAAACCAACAGCCAGGTAAAAACAATCCTGGAAGGAATTTAGAGCAGGATTGTCGGGTCGCTTGCAATCGGTTTCTGCAAGCGCCGGCGTCGCTAGCAACAGCATAGGTACAAAAATCGTCAGCGCCAGCCCGCTACACAAAGAGGCAGCTTGCCGAGTCTTAGGATTTCGCGATCGCCAGCCAAGCCACCCAAGCACGAGAGCCAGCGGGAAGATTTCCCAGCTCATAGCTCCTCCGCTACCACGAGTTGCAGTTTCGAGTTTGCCATCGTTTTGATTTTCCAAATTGTCCAATATTCCATTCCCATCAAAGTCGCCATTTTCAACATCATCATTGAATCCATCGCCGTCACTATCCAAATCACGGAAGTTCGGCACACCGTCGTCATCAGTATCCGTAAGTCGTGCACCTAACACGCCCTGACCGTTAACCAGACGATCTGCCACATCAAGCCAACCGTCTGCGTCTAGGTCCGTGATGTCGTCGATCATCCCATCGCTGTTTACATCAAGTGCTTCGAGGCTGACTTCCAGAACGTCAGACAGCCCATCGTTGTCAGAATCCAGATCAAGGAAATCAGGAACGCCATCTAGATCGCTATCAAGCGGTCTAAAGAACGCGTTCACTCGGTCATCCAAACCATTCCCATCAGCATCAATCATTCCATCCACCAGGCCGTTGCCATCTGAATCAACGGCACCAGCACTGGCCTCGATAACGTCGGGGATACCATCGTTGTCGCTATCAAGATCGACATAGTCTGGAATACCATCGCCATCAGTATCGACGGTGAAGTCACCATCTGGTGCTTCAATCGCATCAGGGATGCCATCGTTATCCGTATCAAGATCAGCAAGTCCGCTCACGCCGTCGCCATCAGTGTCAGCGTTAGCGCCGAAAGCACCGGGTGACTGGTCGACTCCATCGGCCAGTCCATCACCGTCCAGGTCAGCAGGATCATCAATGACACCGTCACCATCCGCATCAAGCGCAGGGTCACCGTTGGTGATGTCTAGCGTGCCCGGACCCGAACTGCTTAGATCCCGGTAATCCGCTACCCCATCACCATCTGTATCGACGGTGATGGAGAGAATCAAACCCGTGTCTTCCAGCGTGTCACCATCGACATCTGCGCCGTCGTTCTCAGTTACGTCCGGCAGCGTGTCGTTGTCCGAATCAAGGTCAAGGTAGTCCGGCACACCATCAGCGTCGGTGTCTGTTACCACCACACTGTCATCGATGCCGTCGTTGTTGGCATCGATACCACCGGTCTGGTCTGCATCAAAGCGATCTTCGACTTGATCACCATCAGTATCTACAGAGGTTTCATCGGACTCTGTCGAGTCAGCAATGCCATCACTGTCCGAATCTAGGTCGCGGTAGTCAGGCACTCCGTCAAAATCAGTATCAACATTGGTTTCGAGTGCGTCAGGTATACCGTCATCATCACTGTCTCTATCAAGAGAGTCCGCAATGCCGTCGCCATCAGTATCTATAATTGACAGATCGTCATCGATACCGTCACCGTTCGCGTCAACGCCTCCTGTCGAATCCACATCAATCGCATCATCAATGCCATCTCCATCGCTATCGACCCCCGACAAAGGTGCATTACCAAGCGCTTCTTCTGCATCAAGAATGCCGTCATTGTCGGAATCGCTGTCTTGAAAATCCGGCGTGCCATCTCCATCCGCATCAAGCGGCTGATTGGGGTTGCCACCAATTTCTACAATGTCTGCAATGCCATCGTTGTCTGAATCGATCTCCGCACTGTCCGGGATACCGTCACCATCAGTGTCGCCAGCTTCATCAGCGTCAGAGATACCGTCGCCATCAGAATCGGTCACTGTGGGATCGGTTCCCTGGGCAATCTCATCACCGTCACTAACGCCATCACCGTCGGTATCGCATGTGGCTGCTGAATTGTCAGGCACACAGGAGTCCGTCGGTGAGCTGTCCAGGTCGTCCGGAGTACCATCACCGTCCGTGTCCAGATTATCGTCTGCCGCATTGCCGACTGTCGGGTTAGCTCCGTCAGCAACTTCTATGTTGTCCGGAATTCCGCCGTCGTCTGTGTCAGTGTCAAGCGGATCGGTAGGACCAAAGGGCGACAGAGGTCCTGTGCCGTTGATCTCGTTGCCATCAAGCAGCGTATCGCCGTCTGAGTCTGCATTATTTGGATCGGTTTCATCAGCCGCTCCTGGCGCGGTACCAGTACCACCAATTACACCGCTGGTATCGACCAGCCCATTACCGTTAGCGTCTTCCAAACCATCCGACAGGCCGTCGTTGTCACTGTCTGCATCGGTGGGATCAGTTGTCGTTGACGGGTCTTGATCAGCAATAAACCCTGCTCCAGTGCCGCTAAACCCAATGCCAGCCGCATCAGTAGCGCCAGCGTCGAGACCCGCGGTTACGCCCACTTCGGTGCCATCCGCCAAACCATCAAAATCAGAATCAGGATTGGTCGGATTAGTTTCGTCGCCGGTGTTTGGCAAGCCATCCTGACCCACCAGCTCAGCCCCATCCGCCAGACCATCGTCATCGCTATCTGCATCTAGTGGGTTGGTATCGCCGGGTTGAAGTACCCCGTCGCCACCGACCTCAGACCCATCATCGATGCCGTCGTTGTCAGAATCAGCATCGTTCGGGTCAGTACCCAACAGCGCTTCCTGACCGTTTGACAGGCCGTCACCATCCGGATCAGCCGCGGCATCGTCCGCGCCGTTACCAGTAGTTGGATCGGCGCCGTCTGCCAGCACTTCAGTACCATCTTCGGTACCACCATCATCGGTATCAGAATCCAGCGGATCCGTTG
>JALZVT010000101.1 GCA_023300545.1 Pseudomonadales bacterium | reverse complement strand
ATTGAGCGCCTTAGGAAATGACCTAACCCCTTCTTTTAGAAAGGATTTGTATGGTAGCTACGGGTGGACTTGAACCACCGACCCCAGCATTATGAATGCTGTGCTCTAACCAGCTGAGCTACGTAGCCACTGAGGAAGACCTGTTCGCGTGAACAGCCCTCTCCTAGAGGGACGCGAATTTTCCTCACCTCAGGGGCTACTGTCAAACCCAATTACACCCTATCAAATAAGCCAATCGGGGCCATATCGGGACCAAGGCAGATTGACCCGCCACAACCCTCTCCTCTTAAGCCGCTTTAGCCTCGTCCTGAGCCCTGGATAAACGGACCAGCAGGTCAATACAAACCTTCGGCGCCATCATATCGGGGTTGAACTCAGTCAGGCCACACTCTTTCATTGCCTGCTCAAAATAGTCGGCACTGGCGACATAACCCATTTGCCAGTCTTTGAATTTTGGCTCATCAACATACTCCATGCTGACAATGACCACTTCATCATGCCGAGGGTCATCTGCAATATCGATGAATAATTCCGAAATCGTTGCACGATCCCCCTCGAGCACTTGCAAGAACCATCGCGATTCATAACAAAGCATTCCACACACTTCCACGTCTGCGTTGTTTGTTCTTGCTGTGTTTAGAATGGACTGAATGTCATCCAGAGTCATGTCACGCTGCGCTTTACTGAAATACACCAGGCGAATGTTCTTTTTCATTACTTGCGGTTCCTTTAAAGGTCACGAAATTATAGTCGCCAGCTTTGACTCGCCGCTCAGTATTGCGTCATGGTTTCGAAATATTCTAAGGGCAACAGAGTAAATATTTACGGAGTTTCTATTGACTAGCATCGCAGCGGTATTCTTTGAGAATTCACTTCACGAGTTGGAGAATCTAAGCGCCGAACAGTTGACGCTTTCAACTTCAAAGCTCGCCAAAAAAGCGTTTAAGCGAACGCCCGACCTTTCATTAGTAATTTTCAAAACGAATGGAGATAATTACAGCGATGTCACTGGCCTTATCAAATACCTCAGACAGGGTTTAAGTAACACGCGAGTTCGAATCATCGCGTTACTCGAAGATCACAACGATCAACAACATATTGATCTTTTAACCAAGCATGGTGTCGACGCAGTGATCGCAGACCTCCCACAAAACAGAACCTGCTTATCGGCTATTGCTGACGCAGAACTGAGAACGTTTAGCAGCATTCAACAGCGTGAAAGCCGGCGGGAAACAGAGGTTCGCATTCTCACAACCTTAGGGAAAATGTCTAGAGAGCAATACAGCGACAGCGACTGCGTACAGAACATTCTCGAGCTATTAGAAGAAGCAACCGGATCACACACCAGCAGAGTGTTTCTGGCCGGTGACGCTGAACACCCCGACCCCGAAAGCCCGACACACTGCTCTGACCCAGAGGGTGACCTCGGAGAAGGAACCTGGGATCTGGTGCAAGCAGCGATCACCCAGCGCTGCCAACAGCTCTGCATCGACGGCGCGGCAACCGACCACACACGATCCTCGAAGCACACTGCCGCGAGCATCGCCTTACCACTACTGTGCTACGACAAAACCGTGGCCGTATTGCATCTGCTGCTTCCAGCTGAATCGCTAGCTACGCTAACCGTCGAGTTTGTCGAATTGCTCGGTAAAATGGCCGAACAGGTACGAATTCTGTTTGAGCGGAGAGCCTCAGAAGGCGAATTGGAAACTCAGTTCGAGCGGGTAAAGAAAACGCTCAACAAACTCGAAAGCACGCAAATGAAGCTCTATCAGTCTGAAAAACTCGCATCCGTGGGGCAACTGGCCGCAGGTATCGCTCACGAAATCAACAATCCGATCACCTTTCTAGCCGGTAACATGCGACCTCTAGAAGACTACACCGATGCAATGTCGTCAATGCTCGAGCTGCATCAAGACTTCCTCAAAGAAATTGATGGATCAACACCAAAGCTTTGGGATTTTGCCGAAAAGCGGCTCAAACCTAAGGCTGAGGAACTGGACATCTCCTTTGTTATAGATGACGTTCGTTCGCTGGTTAGCGAATCAAAAGAGGGACTCAAGCGAGTCGCAGAAATCGTTCAAAACCTCACAAGATTTGCTCGAAAAGACACAGTGGAATACGCACCAGGCAATCTGGAAAACGGCCTCGACGACACAATAACGATGCTCCGACGTAGTATCGATGAGTCGATAGAAGTGCAACGTGACTATGGCGGCGTTCCCGACATTATTTGCAGTCACGGTCTACTCAATCAGGTATTCCTTAACCTCATCAAGAACGCCAGCCAGGCAATTGGCAGCGATGGCACTATCACCATCAAAACGGAAACCATTGAAGCAGGCGACGCGCCGGGCTTCGCTCGAATAACCATCTCTGACGACGGCGACGGTATTCCAGAAGAATCAAAGGGTCACATCTTTGAACCGTTCTTTACGACTAAGCCTGTCGGCGAAGGCACGGGGCTCGGGTTATCAATGTGCTATGACATAGTTGATCGCCAGGGTGGTGAACTCTCTTTCACGAGCGAGTCTGGCGTCGGTACTGCGTTTGTACTCGATATTCCATTGGAACCCGTCTTGGCTGACGCGAAACAGAAGAACGTTGCTTAACAGCTCTAGGAGAGTTGCGAGAACTTCTGAGTCCAGATAATCGCCTCTACGTGCGCAGCCGCTACAATCTCGCTCTGTGCACGCTGGGGATTCTTCTCAAACGCTATAACGTCTGCAATAGACTGCCCTAAAGGTCCCGTCTTATGCTGTATCGCGGTTTTGATGTGCGGACCTAAAGGCAATGATGCAACCGCCGTTTCGAGCGGTTGACCGAGCAGCACATCTAGAACAGAAAACAAACCCACGGTGAAATATTCGCTGGTGTCGTGCTCATCACAGTGCTCACCCAATAGCTCACACATCTTCCCGCGGGTGAGTGCCAGGTTAATTAGCTCCGGACTCTGCCCTTCTCCGAGGCGCTCCATCAGCAACAAGGTTGCCCAGCGTCGTACGAGTCGCAACCCCACCATAGCCAGCGCTTCGCGCAAAGAATGCACTTCGTGAGACAATCCACAAAACGGTGAATTCACGAACTTTAACAATCGAACTGAAAGTGCTGCATCATTAACAATCAACTCCTGAATCTCATCAAAACCGCAATTACTATCTTGCAGACGGGTGACGAGTCGAAGGGCTGACGTGCGATTAACACTCGAACGCTGAACACTCATTTGCTGTGGTCGACTAAAAAAGTAGCCCTGGAAGTAACTAAATCCAAGATCCCGGCACAAGGCATATTCCTCGCGCGTCTCGACCTTTTCTCCCAACAATCGACAGTCGTATCCTTGCAGGATTGCAACGTGCCGGGACAACTCTGAGGAGCTGAGCGCTCGGATATCCAACTTAACGAGCTCAACCACTTCGAGAATCGGTTTAAACTCTGGGCGATGCTCATAGTCGTCTAGCGCCAGACGGTAGCCTTCTTCCGCCAGCTCCAAAATCGCGTCGATTACCTTAGGTGTGGGCTTTACGTCTTCAAGTATTTCAAATATCAGAGAGTCTTTTTTCTCCGGTAGCGCGAGGCGCCCCTCTAAAAAGGCGGTGGTGACGTTAATCAGCGCGGGATAGCTACCAACTACATCGTCCAACCCACTATCAACAAGACTACTTACCATGACATCAGCGGTGGCGGCGTCGCCGTCTTCGATCTCCGCCGAATTTTTCAGCAGGTCTCCGCGATACAACAGCTCATAAGCAAATAGCTGTTGCTCGCGGTCAAGAATTGGCTGCCGTGCAAAGTAGTGGTCAGACATACAGAGTGACTAACTAGGAAAGCTATGTATACAGAACATCAGTTGCTGACGACATCTGTTCCGAGAGATCGTCTTCGAGCTCTTCAGCTTCATCAATGCCTAGCTTCTGAAAGGAGCGTATCTGCGAGCAGTCCAACTCAGCATGCGGATGGCTTGTTCCTTTCATGCGTTGCAAATAGGACACCTGCACTATATCGCAGTAAGTGGTTTCATCGGTTTCACGGTCAAAACGCAGATAGCAACCAGGCACCTCACAGATTTCTTTGGGAAATTCCCATGCTTCGAGTATCTGCATGCCCAATGTTGGATGTAGCTTTTCAATTACCCGATCGAGAAGGTTACGGTCTTCCAGCAACTTGGGATGATCGCCAGCAAACTTTAAGATCGGTAGAACACCGATGTTGTGGGTTAACCCTGCAAGGGTTGCCTGGTCAGGTTTTAGTGAAGTGAAAAACTTCGCATTTACCGCTGCAAAACCAGCAACATCTGTAGCCCGCTTCCAGGAGGCGCGAAGAAGCTCCTCTAAACCGGCACCCGTACCACTATACATTTGCTTCATAGCAAGGCCAGTCGCAATATTTGCTGCATTTAGCAAACCGATCCGGCTAATCGCCATAGGCAGATGCTCAATCTGTTTGGCACTGCGATACATAGGGGAATTCGCCACCTTAATGAGATGACCCGCTACCCCGGCATCCTGACTGATAACAGCCGCCATTTTTGGAGCGTTTGTCTTTGGATCAGCCGTCGCCTCCCTTATAGCAAGAGCCACTTCCGGCAGAACCGGTAGCTCGAGTTTGTCTGACGCAAGCGCCTCGCTAAGGTCATCCTGAATGACCTGTAGAACGTTAGCCATTCTATTACTCCAAGGATAGTAGCTAAAGTGTAGAAGGGATTTTTAGCTCTGCATGCTGTCTATGATCTTTTGGCGCACCGAGCGAGAATCGCCCATAGAATTGAGCGTCGTGCAAAATCGAAAATCCTTTCTACACTCAAAGCATGAACAGTGTACTTACACCAACACCCAATTGGCTCAGCGTTCTGAAAAGCAAGTGGCTTGGAAAGGGACGTAACGCTGCGCCAACCGCAACCGCTATCTATCTCTCAGGCGCCGCTGTGGCAACAATACACGGTGAACGCCTGGCGGCGCCCAATGCTGGTGGTAGGTACGCCATCTCCATGCGCGCAGATCCGATCGCGCACATTGACGACTATCTTGACGCTATTGCTCAGCAAAAAAAGTCCCTGGGACTGACCAACGAAGCCTGTCACATCATCCTGGCACCTGAATTCTACAGTTTGTCATTGGTAGATCGGCCACCCGTTGCAGAGTCAGAAGTCAAAGAGGCTGTGCGGTGGGCCGTGCAAGAAAATATTGAATACCCCATGGAGCTAGCTGAGCTCGATGTATTCGACCTGCCTCGCTCTGCTTCACGCGACAGCAATCGAGATTTGTTGTTTGTCACTGTTGCCAGAAAGGATCTGATCGCACGGTTGGTCGGCTATATTCAGAACAGTGGCCTATCAGCCTGCTCTGTGGGCATCACTGAATTGAGCTTCCGCAATACGATTGCGACTTTGTTTCCCGAGGCTGATCGAAGTATCGGGCTGGTCCGCTTGACCGGTAACAGCGGTCTAATCAACATTTCACGCGCATCAGAACTGTTTCTCTCCCGTCGAATCACCGGTGTACCCGCAGATTTCAGTGAAGCCGCATGGGATACCTTCAAAGACCCGCTACTTCTGCAAGTTCAGCGTTCCATTGACTACTACGAAAGCGCGATGTCGCAACCACCGTGCGACGCCATTGTCGTCGCAACCACACACAGCTGGCAGGACAAGGTGTGTGAATATCTCGACGAAATGCTGCCAGTCCCAATTCGCTCTTTTACCGAAGTACTCGGGCAGCAGTTCGATCTGACGCTCCACAATCCGGAACCCACAGAAATTGATTGGGATAACTTTAATGACGGGCACTCGAACGCGATTTCGGCCGCACTACCGGCTCTGGGTGGTCTGCTACGCGGACTTCGCCCTGATGTGCTGGAAGAGGACAACGCTTAGGACTCGTCATGCAAGAAGTCAATCTACTCAGCGAGGCACTTCAACCTCAACGCATCCCGCTATCTCTCAAAGATTTTAGTATCGCATTAGGTGTGCTCACTCTGGTGCTGTGCACAATCACTAGTTGGCAGGTCTCCATCGCCTGGAATACCAGTGCCGCACTGAAAGTACAGAAAGACCAACTAGTCGCCGCTGGCCAGCAGCTAAAAAACCTAGAAGCCAAAACAAATATCCAAGCAGATCCGGTGTTAGTGCAGCGCCTGGGTGCACTGACGAAGGAGCGTGAAGAACAGCGCCGGCTAGTCAACCTACTCGAGGAAGAACCTATGAATGACGGTTTTCAATACCATCTTCGTGACCTTGCCAGTATTGATATGCGCAACCTTTGGTTTGATTCAATTGCGCTTACACACGGCGGCCGACAAATTCATCTGTCGGGCTTCAGCAGAACCGCAGAGCAGGTACCTCTATTTTTGTCCATG
Source organism: Pseudomonadales bacterium (assembly GCA_023300545.1). GTDB lineage: Bacteria > Pseudomonadota > Gammaproteobacteria > Pseudomonadales > Azotimanducaceae > JALZVT01. The sequence continues at coordinate 17,511 of JALZVT010000101.1, read as the reverse complement.
TTATCTGAAGGCATAGGATTCTCCGGCTATCGCTTCGACGGTCTTGAAATAAAGCGCAAGACCAACATTCTGGTCACCTTTGAAGTGCACGGCCCCATGTCGAGCAAGAGCTTATGACGGCCCCAGCCACACTGAAAGACAACCTTAATCGCGCTCTAGCTTGGGCTGAACGGTTTAACGAACTTAGCATGAGGGAACGATTGTTCGTGAGTTCTGCTGTTGTGGGTCTTATCTGTGCCCTATGGTTTTATTTTGTCTACAGCTACTTCGAGAACCAGCAGGCCATCGTAGAACGCGATGTGTTAATGACTAAAGAAGAAGCCCGCACCATAGACGAGAAAACACAGGAATTCATTCGAGTCTCTGCCCAGGACCCCAACGTGCCGTTGACTGCAGAGCTCAACGGAGTACGCGAAGACCTAAATACTATGAACGCGAATTTGCAGCTTTCACTGTCGCAGTTTATTCCACCGAGCGCTATGACCCTAGTGTTGCGCGACTTAATGGCAGATCACAAGAATCTAACTCTAACGCTATTGAGCCGACTGCCAACAAGACAACTCCTGCCAGACGAAGAAAGCGCCAATCTGTATTTACACCCGATGCGGCTTGAGCTGGAAGGAACTTACCTGGATGTACTCGACTACGTGCAATCACTCGAGAACGGCGATTGGCAATTTAACTGGCAAAGCTTCCAATACAAGACCACGGACTACCCTTATGGCGTGGCGACAATAGAAATCGAGACGCTTAGCAAAGACAAGCATTGGCTCGGAATATGAAAAGACTGGCTCAACTAATACTGACTCTACTCACAAGCCTTACAACCCATATGGTTGTGGCGGGAGCTGACGAAATCGAGGAGGAGAAAGCGCACCAAGACGCTGTCTTACAGGCCGAAGCGCCCCTTGTAGATCCAACTCGACCAAACTGGTATCGACTTAATACGAGCAAAAAGAAGTCGAAGAAGCTCGTCCTTAACTCGTTGGTAATGAGCCCACTGAGACGAATAGCTGTCGTCAATGGGGAACTCATGCGTGAAGGCGACATCAAGGGCGGAATCACGTTACAACAAATCCTTCACGACCGTGTGCTGATCATCACCAAAGATGGCAAGAAGCGGGTATTGAAACTCAATGAGTCAAGCCTTCGAATCAGCAAAGAGACAACCAATAGAACAAATAAATTGGCCCAGAGCGCTGAAGGAGCAACACGATGAGTTTTCGAATTGGACTATGTGTGCTTGTGATATTTCTTCTTAGCTCGTGCCGTGCACTGGGACCGACACCTGCCATGCACACCGACAGTGCAGATGAAATTCAGCAGGTTCTTGACAGCGCAGCCAAAGGCCAAAATCATGATTCAGAACAGCCAAAAGAGCCATCGCTTGGTCCGCAGTCTGATTCGCCTTCTAAGGGTGTGTCATCGGCTGACAGTATCAGTGACCCTGAACTAACGGAGCGGCGCTTCGATTTGCACGTAAAAAGCGCTCCTACTCGGACCTTTTTTCATACGCTGGTTGCAGATACACAATACAACGTAGTGGTTCATCCCGATGTTCAAGGCAGTGTCAGCCTTGATTTGATAATGGTTACCGTCACTGAAGTCATGGACATAATGCGAAATGTCTATGGTCTTGATGCCGTACTGCAAGACTCGACCTTCCAAATATATCCCGATGCGTTACGCACAGAAATATTTCAAATTGACTATCTGAATATTCAGCGCGCCGGCCAATCTGAAATGCAAGTAAGCGCTGGCAAAGTAACCGACTCGCAAAACCAGTCTTCCGGTAACGGTCAACAGAACAACCAACAAAACAACCGAAACAACAATTCAGGCCAAAAGGGTGGTGGCGGCGATGTGGTAGGCACCATCGTGAACACCACCGGCTATAGCGATTTTTGGCTTGAGTTAGAAGACACACTATCGGCAATCATCGCGATCGACGCGGGTGCTCATGTTGTTGTGACCCCACAGGCCGGGCTTGCTGTGGTCAGGGCAAAGCCTGACTCTCTTGCAGCCGTGCGGAATTACCTCAATCAGGTGGAATCAAGTATTCATCGCCAGGTGATACTGGAAGCCAAGATACTGGAAGTCACCTTAAAGGAAGGTTTTCAGGCAGGAATCAATTGGAACACCTTTGGCTCAGAATCAGGCGGGTCTTTCAGTCCTGTGACTTCTGTGGGCGCAGATGGGCTTGTGACCACTACCCTAGGTTCCAACAACAATGTTGCAGGCGAATTCAATTTTGGGGCAGGGAATTTCTTCAACCCTTTAGGCAGTCAATTTAGCCTGTTTTCAGAATTCGCCGACTTCAGTGCCGTGATCAACCTACTCGAGACGCAGGGCGTTGTACAGGTGCTCTCTAGCCCTCGAATCGCAACCGTCAATAATCAAAAGGCAGTTATAAAAGTTGGTGACGATGAGTTTTTTGTAACCGATATCTCTACCAATACAGTCACTGCCGGCAGCGCAATCAATACTAACGATTCGCCAGAACTCACGCCCTTCTTTTCAGGCATAGCTCTCGACGTTACACCACAAATAAGTGCAGATGGCGACGTCATACTTCACGTTCATCCCACGGTGAGTGAAGTTCAAGAACAGATCAAGATAATCAGCGGTGAAGCGGTGCCACTAGCCGCGAGTACCATTCGAGAGTCTGACAGCGTCATTAGAGCTCGAAACGGCGATATCGTAGTTATCGGTGGTCTGATGCAAAACTCCAGTACGGACAGTACTGCGGGAATTCCAATTTTGAGTCGCCTGCAAGGGTTAGGCGCGGCATTTCGACAACGCGACAGAACCTCGATAAAGAGTGAACTGGTCATACTGCTGCGTCCGATTGTTATCAACAAAAAGAGCCAGCAAGAGTTCTATGGCGAAAGCGCAAAAAGAGTATCACGACTTCGCCAGGAAATTGGATCGCCAAAAGCACCAGACAAGTCAACTACCCCCGTTAAGGCCGGGGAGGCCAAAACGCAATGACACCACAGAAGCAGAATATCCGCATAGGCGATCTGTTGATGGAGCGTGGTGAGCTCACACAGGATCAGCTACAGCAATGCCTGGATGAACAAAAGGAATCTGGTCTAAAGCTAGGGAAAATTATTGTCGAGAAAGGATTCGTCGAAGAAGATACCTTTCTCACGTTCCTATCTGAACAGTTTCAGTTGCCCTACTACCAGCTAAAGGGCTTCCAACTGAACCCCGATCTAGTAGATAAGCTGCCAGAAACCTACGCAAGGCGTTATCGAGCACTCGTTCTAGAGGAAAAGAACGGCGAACTGATCGTCGGCACAGTCGATCCGATGGATATGTTCGCCTACGACGAACTCAGTCGAAAGATCAAAGAACCAATTGGCTTTGCGGTCGTTCGCGAAAGCGAGCTCATTCCGATTCTTGATCTAGCTTACCGACGAACCGACGAGATTGTTAGCTTTGCAAACGAACTAGAGGGCGAGCTCAATACCGACTCCTTTTCGCTGAACAACTTTTCTGTAACTGAAGAGGAGTCAGATACACCGGTCGCACGATTGCTCAATTCAATTTTAGAAGACGCCGTTCAGGTCAGAGCCAGTGACGTACATATCGAACCCGACTCAGATGTTCTTCGTATCAGGGTTCGGGTTGACGGCGTACTGCAAGAACAGATCATCAAAGAAACTCGGGTCGCCTCAGCCCTAGTATCACGCCTAAAGCTGATAGCGGGCCTTGACATCTCTGAGAAACGACTACCCCAAGATGGTCGCTTCGACATGCGCCTGAAAGATCGGGACATCGACATGCGGCTCTCGACGATGCCCACACAGGATGGCGAATCTATTGTCATTCGACTGGCTGATCACAGTGGCGCAGCCAGTAGCTTAGAGCAGGTTGGAATGTCGCCTGATCTGCTAAAACGCTTCAGAGACCTGATTAAGCGACCCAATGGCCTTGTATTGGTTACAGGCCCAACAGGCAGTGGTAAAACCACGACATTATATGGGGCCCTTAACGAACTTAACTCACCGGAAAAGAAGATCATTACTGTTGAAGATCCGGTTGAATACGAACTGCCGCGCATTAATCAAGTGCAAATTGCAACCAAGATCGGTCTCGATTTTGCTCGAGTTCTAAGAGCCACGCTGCGACAAGATCCAGATATTCTGCTCGTGGGTGAAATACGCGACAAGGAAACCGCAGATATCGCGCTACGAGCGTCAATGACCGGCCATCTGGTGCTATCAACACTGCATACCAACGATGTCATCAGCAGCGCTAATCGTCTTATCGATATCGGAGTAGAAGGCTACCTAGCCGCCTCCGCTATGCGCGGCATCATCGCGCAACGACTGGTGAGACGAAATTGCGACCATTGCAGCGAGGTAGTAACGCCAGATGACCAGGAATACGCTTGGCTCGACGCCATTGTGGGTGAAACCCGAGCACACGAAACTGAGTTTCGCAAAGGGTCCGGATGCAGCCACTGCAATCACACCGGCTACTACGGTCGCTTGGGAGTGTTCGAGTTGCTCGAGTTTAACGAAGATCTTAGCAACGCCCTGCGCGAGGCAGATCAACAAGCGTTTGCCGCACTCGCTGCTGAGCAACCCGGCTATCGCCCTTTAGTACTCTGCGCACTTGATATGGCGATCAAGGGAGAGACATCTGTGTCAGAGGTACTAGCACTCTCTGGTCAGGTCGAAGACCTGCAGGCGTATTCGAACCGCCCAATAGCCGATCAAAACATGACGGACGAACCGAGCACAATTGCGTCAATGGACGCTCTGGCCTTTAGTCTAGAAGAGCTTGAAATCGACGAATCGAAATTATCGGACCCCACTCCTCAGGCTCCGGTTTAAACAATGGCAACATATACTTTCACGGGGCAGAACGCTGCAGGAGCGAAAGTTGCCGGACAACGCGAGAGCACTTCAACGGGGGCATTGGCCAGAGAGCTCAAGACCGAAGGCGTCTTACCTTTAAGTATCGAAGAGCAGGATACGCCCCAGAACAAACAACAAATATCTGCAAAAAAGCGTGGAACAAAAATTCGCGCGAACGAAATCATTTTGTTCAGCCACCAGATGCGCACTCTGATGAAGGCTGGTATTTCAGTTGTGCACGCTATTCGCGGCCTGGCGGATTCTCAAGCTAACCCCGAAATGGGTTATATTCTAAAAGGGCTCACAACCCAGCTTGAATCCGGCCAAGATTTCGCAACTAGCCTGGGCCGTTACCCTAAAACGTTCTCCAACCTTTATGTCAGCGTTATTCACCTCGGTGAGAACACAGGTCGATTGGATGAAGCCTTCGGCCAGATTGCGCACTACCTTGAACTAGAAGAAGAAACGAGCAAGCGTATCAAGTCAGCAACGCGCTATCCCATGTTTGTAATTGGTGCTATCGGTATCGCGATGGTGATCATGAACATATTTGTGATTCCTACTTTTTCAGAGGTCTTCAAAAAGTTCGATGCCGAGCTACCATGGCAAACCCAAATGCTGATTGGCGTATCTAATTTTTTCGTCAACTACTGGTGGCTCCTGCTGCTAGCGGGCATTTCAGCCGTCTACTTCGGTCGTCAATACCTGGCGAAGCCTGCAGGTCGCTACCAGTGGGACAAAATCAAACTCAAAACTCCAATCGTAGGCAGCATCTTTGAACGAATCGTTCTCGGGCGCTTCTGTCAGACTTTCGCCATCGTTTCTAGAGCCGGCCTCCCCGTGAACACCAGTCTCAATATCATCGCGAGAGTGCTGGGCAATGAGTTTCTAGCAGCCAAGGTTCTCACCATGCGCGATGGCGTAGAACGAGGTGTCAGCATTCTGCAAACGGCCAGAGATAGCCAAATGTTCACACCAACCGTCTTGCAAATGATTTCCGTTGGCGAGGAAACCGGCTCAATGAGCGAACTCCTCGAGCAGGCAGCCGGATTCTACGAAGAGGAAGTCGACTACCAGCTGAAAGGTATGACCGAGGCAATCGAACCCATACTGATTATAGCGATTGGAGGCATGGTTCTAGTACTGGCATTGGGCGTATTTTTACCACTTTGGGACTTATCAGGGGTCGCAAACAGCTAATTAGTCGCTTTTTCCAAAATCTGTTCTACGCTTTTAGAACAACACTAAAGCGACTACTAAACGAGTAAATAGGAACCTAACCATGGCATCTAAATTAATCGAACGACGCAACTCTAGAGCTCCCTTTGCGACAAAGGGCTTTACCATGATCGAACTGGTTGTGGTGATCATTCTCCTCGGCATTCTTGCCGCCACTGCACTCCCTCGATTCATCGACATCGACACTGAGGCCCATGCTGCCGTCGTAGACGGTGTTGGCGGCGGCCTACAGACTGGTCTCGCACTCTTCCACGCGAAGTGGGTAGCGTCTGGCGAGCCAGCAGCCGATACCGAGATGGACGCCTTCTCAGGCCTTCGAACCAACGCCTCGGGCTATCCCTACGGTCTAGTGGACAATAGTGGTGGCAGCAGCAACGTCTCCTCGTCCGCAGACTGTCTCGCCGTCTATCAGAACGTCCTCCAGGCCGGAGCGCCCACTATCAGCTCCGCGACATCCGTCGCAACTGCGGTAGGCTCACTCACAGACATCACAGCGGTAGAATCGGCCCCGAACTGCCTCTTCTACTATACAGCCGAGAACAATTCGAGCGGTCAGGATGTCGCCTTACTAACGTACGACTCAGCATCCGGCTCAGTTATTCAGAGCATCGCAACTCTACCGTAGCCCTATGAATGCCGTGAACCTGCGAACAGAGGGCTTCACTCTTGTTGAGCTGATCACTGTGATCTTGTTACTTGGCATAGTGTCTTCGGTGGTAATCGCCAGAAGCGGCAACTCGAGCGATTTCGAACCTCGCAAGTTTGCCTCTACCGCCGCGGAGCAGTATCGCTTTGCGCACGGGTTGTCAGCCGGTCGATACGGCGATTTGGTCAGCTTCTCTATCAGCAACACTAGCGGGACCTGGCAGTTTGTAACCGCTAGCCTCTCAGAAGGTGAAGTAAGGCGGGAAGCTATGGCCGATGAGAGTGTGTCTTTGCTAATCAACAATGGTACGACCAGCCTGTCAGCAAGCACCGCAAACAGTGTTCGGGTCGAGTTCGCCCCTACAGGTGACGTCTCCGCCGCCTACCTCGGGACGTTAGCACTGCAAGTTGATCTCGGCATAGAGCTGAGCGTCACAGGCGGCAGCACCCACAATCTGTGTATCTATCCAACTGGGTATCTCAGCGTAGACAGTTGTGAGTAGTTCGACAGGCGAAAAACGGCAATTCCGATATACCGGCTTCACGCTGGTAGAAACGGTGGTCACCATTGCGATCATGAGCATTGCGCTTCTCGCGATTAGCCAGGCGCTCGCATTTGGTCTGCAACACAGCAGCGACGGTATCAGTCAAGCACGCACGCTACATCTGGCCGAAGCTTATCTTGAAGAAATTTCGGCCAAAAAGTTTGACCACTCGACTCCGCCAGGCGGCGTACCGGCTTGCTCAGCGACAACCATTGCTTGCAGCAGTAGCGGTCCAGAAACCGGTGAGTCACGCACCACTTATGACGACATCGATGACTTTGACGGCCTAATCGAGCAACCGCCCAGAGACGCTTTGGGCAATATAAGGGCTGGCTACGAGAGCTATCGGGTGGAAATCGATGTCCGTTTCTTAAGTACAGCAGAGTTTACTGCTATCGGTCTGGATGAAACAACGGATGCAAAACGAGTCTCAGTGCAGATCACTCCACCTGCACAAGATCCGCAAGAATTTGTAGCTCTGCATGGAAACTTTTAATGTCTTGCAGATCTATGCTTTCCTGCAACTCGCGAAATTTCGGCTTCACTTTAGTGGAGATGGTTACCGTTCTAATTGTGTTAGGCATATTGGGCACAGGCGTGATCACGTTCATCGGTGATTCTACCAATGGGTTTGCAGCGACCGTCGCCCGAGCCAAACTCGCCGAAGACGCGCAGTACCTTGTCGAGAAGTTCACTGAAGAAATACGCGACGCTCTACCAAACAGCGTACGTAGCAATACCGAATGTCTAGAATTTGTACCTATAGCCGGTGGTTCCAGATACCACACGTTACCCATAGGAAGTACTTCAGATGGACTGTTTTCCTGGCCTATAGACCCTCTTCCGAACACTGCAAATCTGCGAGTCGCCGTGTATCCGCAGCCTGACCTTTATGCTTTGAATGCGCCCGGGCCGATTAGCCCAGTCATCACCATCGGTGCTGCCGAAGCAGATAATCGAATAAGGTTGACTTTCGACTCGCCATTCGCGTTTTCGGCAGGAGCACCACGAGCAAACTATTTCTTGATTACCCAGCCAATAAGCTACTGCACCAGTGGTACTAAGCTCTATCGCTACACAAACTATGGCTTTCAGACAAATCAACCCAACGTTGCCAGCTTACCCACAACACTACCCTCTCGGGCTCTGGCGGGCGAAGGTGTTGGCGTCAATTTCTCTGTAGCACCAGCCACCTTGCAGGCCAATAGCATCGTTTCGATGACAGTCGAAATTACGGCACGCGGTGAAACAGTTCAGCTCAATCACTTGGCGCACGTTCGAAATGCGCCCTGAACAGCAGGCCGCGAATGGTCAACGTCTGCGGCAAAAAGTGGGCGGTTTAGGTCTGGTGTCAGCAATAGCGCTCATCACACTTACCGCCGTGTTAAGCATTGCGATTATGCGCACAGTAAGAACTGGTAGCGACAGCTCGGTTCAAGCGATCGTTTCCTTTCGCGCTTTTCTGGCGGCAGAAAGTGGCGCTCAGCTCGGCGCAAACCGTGTTTACGCGCCAATGGGAACCGGGAGTTGTATCAATCGCTCCTTTGACCTTGCGACCCTCGGCCTGCCTTCATGCAACGCTGAGGTGGCCTGCAGAAGCGAAGCTGTCGCCGGTGAATCTGTCTACACCCTTCAGAGCACCGCTAGCTGCGATCCTAGCGGCTTTTCAGCCACCCATTCCGTTGTCGTGAGGCTCTCAGAATGAGATTTTTCGCTACAAGCGTATTAGCGCTAGCATTGCTGTTGAGTTCCAAAGTCGTTGTTGCTGACTTCTATCAAGAGGGCGCTTTTGAGTGGAACTATCGGGCACCTGTTAGCTTTCCAAGCTCCAGTGCTCCGGGCAACACCATTGTGGTCGACATAGATTTTGATGCGCTCATCGGTCAAACCACCGAGCCCGGCGCTCTAGCAGCCAATTCGATTCGAATTGTGAAAAACGAAACTACGCTGGTTGCCGAACAGGAGTTCAACGACACCGTGTTTATGGGCGCAGGTGATGCAACCGGGAATGCCCAGGGCGAGGTGCGCTTTATTCTCGAAGATTTACCCGGCGACGCTGACTACTACCTGTATTTCGACATCACAGCAAACGGCGTAAAGCCGGTCAGTCCTGCACTGTCGATTAATGGCACCTTTGAGCAAGCAACAGGAACACCCACTCGCTGGGCCACCACTTCAGTCGCTGCCAATGGCGCTCAAAATAATGAAAGCTACGCCACCACAATCAGTAGCGTCAACGCGGTGGCCGCTGGTTGCTCCACGGGAGGTGCGTCGGCAGACAACTCTCCCAATAACAATGGCGCCGAGACAACAGGTACAGGCTGGCACTTACTCGGTTTTCGAGACAACTGCGAAGACGGCTCAGGTCAAAACGAATTCATACGCTTGGCGCGCGACATTAGAGTACCGGCCGGCACTGCGGCAGGACAACTCGATTTTTCCTTTCAAGTTCAGGCATGGGATGGCATCCAGGGCTCAGACAACTTCGACTGGTTTACAGTTTACATCGACAATGTCTCAATCAATCATCTCGATATGGGTGTTGCAGCGGGCTCTCCCGCGCTAGTCATCGAAACAACAAAGTTCGGACGATCGGCTTTTAGTACCGGTCTGATTGACTTCGGTTGGCGAAACGCAACCGTTGATCTCAGCCCCTATGCCGGAACAACAGTTCCGCTGCGTTTTGAAGCAAGGTTCTCAGCGTCTGATAACGCCTTTCGATCGTGGATGAAGCTTGATGATGTCAGCTGGTCATCAAATCAGGGCTCGGTTGGCGTACCAGAACTTGATAGCACCAGCGTTGCCACCTTTGTGGTAAGCCACGATTCGAACGGAATCTATTGCCTGGCAGAGCCCTTCACTGTTGTAGCTACAGACGCCACCGGCAATCCCATAGTTAATTTTGAGGGCGCTGTAACACTCGACACTCAACAGGGTACCGGGCGGTTTTCACTCGCAGCAGGCAACGGTAACTTTACAACGGGAACCAACGGCACCGCGTCATACACCTACGCTGCTACAGACCAGGGCTCAGCCACATTTCTACTGAACTACACTACGGGCCCTAGTCCGATCGATATCGATGTCTTTCTTACGAGCGACACAACCGTCCGCGATGACGACAGCGAGAGCGCGCTGGCGTTCTCACCCAATGGTTTTACTTTTACGACGAGCCCGCTCGCTAATCCTCCTATCGCACCAATCAATACCATCATTCCCGCACAGGTTGCAGCAACCAACTTCACCCTATACGTCGCGGCCTACGGTCAAACGCCAAGTGATGCGACCTGCGGCATCATCGAAAGCTACAACGGCGTGAAACCCCTGCGCTTTTGGCAGACTCTCACCAACCCCACTACCGGCACACTACAGGCCACCATCGACAACCAAACGATCACAAACTCAGAAGCTGCAGCAAATGCACAAAACACCACGTTTAGCGCCGGGCAAACAAGTGTTGTTGCCCAATACCCAGACGTTGGTCAACTAACCATCAGTGCCTCAGATAGCATCACTGGAGCACAGGCAATCGCGGGCTCGACCAGCAACTTTGTGGTGAAACCAGATCGATTGGTTATCAGCCGAATAGCCTCCATTAGCGGCACCCTCAACCCAGCAGCGACCACGCTAACCGGTACTGGCTTTGTCGCCGCTGGCGAGCCGTTCGCCGTCGATATCGACTCTTTAAACGCCAATAACGCACTCACTCCCAACTTTGGCCTCGAATCAGCAAGCGAGCAGCTGGCAGTTCGCAGCGAATCGTTACAGCTACCGCTCGGCGGCCTAAACGGCTCTACTGGCGATGTGCTAAACGGCGCCACATTCGTCGCATCGGGTGTTCCGGGTCGTTACACCAACACTAATGTGATCTTTGACGAAACCGGCATCATCTCGCTCCGCCCACGCTTGCTTGACGACAACTATCTCGGAGCCGGAAACGTGACAAGACCCACAATCACCAACGTCGGTCGCTTCTATCCAAACCGGTTTTCAATGGTGAGCGGCTCAGTGACCGCAAGCTGCGCCTCATTTACCTACATGGACGAGCCCGCTATCAGTCTGAGTTATGCCGTAGAAGCACAAAATGTGGCTGGCAACCCAGTGTCGAACTATTCTGACGATCTCTATGGATCTGCTTCTACTGCTAATTTTCAGCTAACCGCGGAAAATAACAACAGCGGCACAGACCTCTCTGCCAGATTAAACGCGAACCCTGTCGACTGGAGCAGTGGCAGCCTAAGTACGAGCACCCAACTAACCTTCGCTCGCCAACCCACACCCGACGGGCCCTATACAGCACTTGTTATTGGCGCTCGCGTTATCGACACCCTAGACAGTACGCTCATCGATGGTGCAAGTATCAACTCGCTCACCGGCGGAGACTGCCTGGTTGCAAACGACTGCGATGCACGACCCATCGGTAACAGCACCTCGATTCTCTACGGTAGAGCCATTGTATTGCCAGCCCAAGGTCCAGAAGCGAGTCCACTGCCACTCAACCTTGAAAGCCAATTTTTCAACGGCGCCGAATTCGAACGTAACACAGCAGACAACTGCACCGACTATTTGCGCTCTGACGCCACCCTCAACAACTACACGGGCAATCTACAGAGCGGCGAAACCAGCCTAATCACACCGACATCAAACACCCTGTTCGCCGCAGGTGCATCACAATCAGCCAGCCCACTCTCGCTGTCGGCCCCAGGGGTTGGTAATAGCGGCACCGTAGACCTCACTTGGCAGACGGATGCATGGCTAAGGTTTGACTGGCAGGGAACAGGAGCGGTAAATCCTCAAGCGACAGCCACATTTGGTGGCTTTCGTGGTCACGATCGCATTATCTACTGGCAAGAGCAACGCTAACTCGCCTTGCTCAACTCGCCTTCTTAGCCAGGACTATCTCAGACTCTTCGTCGTAAAACTCAAGTCGCTCTGGCCGATGCACGCCATAACCCTGTACATAGTCGACGCCGAAGTCTGCTACTACGTCGTATATCTCATCGTTTTCAACAAACTCGGCAACCGTTTTTATGCCCATTGTTTTGGCGATATTGATAATGGCGCGAACAAATACACGATCAGTTTTATCCTTCAATATTTCACGCACAAACATACCGTCAATTTTCAAATAGTCGACCGGTAGTTTCTTGAGATAGCCAAACGATGACAATCCGCTACCAAAGTCATCGAGGGCGAACTGACATCCCATCGCTCGCAGCTTCTCGACCAACTCACGAGCCTCCTCGATGTTCCGAATCACCGCCGTCTCAGTGATTTCAAAGTTAACCATGCCTTTGGGCAAGGTCGAGTTGCGCATGGTTTCGATTAAGTATTGCGCAAATTTTTTGTCGCCGATGCTGTTGCCAGACAGATTGACCCAATAGGTTCGGTTGCAGTTTCGTACGTCCGGGTCCGCATGCAGTCGGGTAAGGAGATAGCCCAATACCCATTGATCAATTTTGGGACTAAGCCCGAATCGCTCAGCAGCAGGCAGAAAAGCACCCGGCGGTATCAAGCGATCGCTACCGGCTTCACGAAGTCTGATCAAAACTTCAACCCGATCCGGTTTGCCATTAGGAACAACCGGCTTGATCAACTGACCGTGCAACTCAAACCGATCATGCGCCATCGCATCATGCAGCCGTTGCACCCATCTGGCCTCACCGCGATGCGCGGCGATAACCTCTTCTCGTTCATCGTAATAATTCACCCGATTACGACCAGCAAGCTTAGCCTCATAGCAAGCGGCATCGACAAGCTGCTGAAGCTCAGATGTACTGCCATACACTGGGTCAATGCCAATAACGCCTATACTTGCTCCCACTCGGAAGGTCTCACCACTCCAATGAAAATGCAGTTGCTCAATGGCCTCGCGCAGTCGGTTAGCGACTTGACTCACCATAGTGACAGAACAATCTCGAATAATGAGGCCAAACTCATCTCCACCAACACGCCCTACTAAATCACTACCGTGCACGTTTTCTTGTAACACTCTGGCGACAATTTTCAGTAGTCTGTCACCAGCAAGATGCCCTGAAGTATCATTAACCAACTTGAATTGATCAAGATCGATAAACAATAGGTGCGACGTTTGTTTTCGGCTGCCAAATTCTGTGTATTCGGTCTCAACAGCTTGCCAAAACGAACGCCGGTTATACAACCCTGTGAGTTCATCAAAGGTCGCATGGTGCTCAAGTTGCTCTGTCAGAGTCTTTGTTGAAGTAATGTCTTGCAATACCCCGACAACCCGTATCACCTCGCCGTTAACAATTTCAGTTTGGCCTGAGTCTCTATACCAAATTGGGCTACTGTCATCACCGATAATGCGAGCCTCATCATCCCAAGATGATGCCGCTTCGACTCGCTTGGCAACCAACGCTCTAAGTTCTGAGTTCAGCAAAGGCAGCGCGGACTGTTCCTGCTCGCGCAGAACAAAAGACCTGAACTCGCCCTTTTCTGAAGCAGTGTAATGAATACGCTCGGTAGTGGGCTCATACCACCACCCGATAAGATCGCCAATCTCTTGCACCTTGAACATTAGCTGTGCACTTGCCAAATGTGACTGTACTAGGCTCGATAGCTCGCTGTTAGTTTCGGCCAACTTATGTTGCACACGCGTTGCACGCTTGCGGATACTCTCGGCAGAACCTCGATAAAGCGATACCGATAAGAGCGTGACCAACGATACAACGCTAGATACCCTAGCCAACAGCCAGAGGGATCGACCCTCTGTTTGTAAGGGGAAGTTCCAACCGGTGGTCGACAGCCATGCAGCCCCACAAGCTACACCGATTCCGGCACAGGTGGCCAGAACGGCAACTCTGGGTGGACACACCACACAGGCCAATAAGACCATCGCAGGCAGCCCAACAAAACCACCAGACAGTGAACCGCCAGACAAACCAAGCAGCAACGCAAGTACAGTCAACAGGACACCAACGATAAGCAAAGCCGCGAGGTCAAGGTTACGTTTGATCAGTAGGCACCAGCCAGCGCTAACCATGCCGACGATTACGAGAGCTTCCAGTGCCGCTACGCCATAAAACCCTCCTAACAGATCGTCAATAATTAGTACCGCGATAGACAGGCTGAAAAGGACCGAGAGCCCACCGACCATACGCGATCTGAAATCCATTTCAGAATCCCCGGAGTTAAAAACCGCCTTAAAACGCTCTCTCACGGACTGATTTTCTCTGTCTAGCATTCCGGGTCTGGGCATCTCTAGTCTGTTACAACCCTCAATAGCGACCGACAACAAATATTCTTTAATCATCACTGTAGCGAAAGCTACGTGGTTCTCAGAACTGCTTTCTCGGCAGAAAAGCTGGCACTTTTAGCTATCTATGAGCGACAGTAACGCGCCATTACTGCGTCTTCAGTACGTCGGTGCTCCAACTGTAGTTCCTCTTTCTTAAGGCACTCAGCAGCTTTAAGGCTGGCTTTACCCAATCCGGCACGACGCTGCTCCGCCTCCATCAATAGGCGTCGAGCCTGTTCACATTGCTGGCCTAATTGGTCGCAAACTGTTCTCTGCGCAATGACAGCCGCTTCTAGACGCGACTTGAATATACCGGCTTCTATAAGGTTTACCGCATAAATAGCGCTCTGGGAAGGCGGAATCTCCGCACTAAAATAGTCTTCCAGACCAGCAAGCTTTGCAACGGCAGCCTCTCTGGCCGCAATGCTCGCCTGGTAAAGCTGACCTGCGCTTTTAACTTTGGCGCTCTGCAGTTGCTCAAGCAACTGAAAGCGCTGCACACGCTTGCTAGCGGCGCCCATCAGGCAGCGACCGTCGCGGAGGCAACCGCCGCCACAGCGTTCGCATCAGTCGGAAATAGTGCCTTGAGCCTGGCGAAAGAATCTGCAAAGTCACACCGCTCGGCTGACTCTTGTCGCAAAAATTCTTGCATACTCGGCCAGCACGCAATAGCCATATCAACATCGGCATTACTGCCATGTTGATACGCGCCCACACTAAGTAAGTCTTGATGTTCCTGATAGGCTGCATAGAGTCGGCGAAACATACGTGCCAAGGAACTGTGCTCATCATTAATAACCTGATTCATTGTTCGACTTGCCGAGACTGCAATATCAATAGCAGGAAACAGCCCGCCACTGGCAATATCTCGCGACAGAACAATATGCCCGTCTAAAATAGCGCGCGCCGCATCGACAACCGGGTCATTCTGATCATCTCCCTCCGCCAGAACCGTGTAGATTGCGGTAATCGAACCGCCACCGGCTGCACCATTACCCGCCCGTTCGCACAGCTGTGGCAGACGAGAAAAGACAGAAGGGGGATAGCCCCGCGTCACTGGTGGTTCGCCTATCGACAGCGCAATCTCGCGTTGAGCTTGAGCAAAGCGTGTCAGCGAGTCCATTAACAACAGCACATTTAGTCCGCGTGCCCGAAAATGCTCTGCAATTGTCGTTGCCAACATTGCCCCATGGAGACGCAACAAGGGAGGATCATCCGCGGGACTGGCCACAACAACCGACCGCTGCATGCCTTCTGGGCCGATGTTGTGTTCAATAAACTCCCGAACTTCACGTCCTCGCTCACCGATCAAACCCACTACCACCACGTCAGCATCAGTGAATTTTGTCATCATCCCAAGCAACACGCTTTTGCCCACGCCACTACCAGCAAACAGCCCAACCCGCTGACCACGACCAATCGTAAGCAGTGAATTAATGGAACGAACGCCAACATCAAGAACCTGCTCAACCGGCTCTCGATCTAGAGGATTTATCGCACGACCGTGTAAAGGCTCTGAACTCTCTGAGGTGTAGTTTCCGAGTGAGTCGAGAGGCTTACCCGCACCGTCAATGACTCGCCCGAGCAACGCATCGCCCACAAGCACCTTGGAAGTTCGTCTACCAGGCTTGACCCGAAGATTACCGGTAAGACCCTGAACTCTGCCTGTTGGCATCAAGAACAGCCGATCGTCAGAAAAACCGACAACCTCGGCATCTACTGGTCCGGAGCTTGCATTGATGGAGCAAAGATCACCCACTGCTGCCTGGCACCCTTCCGCTTCCAACGTAAGACCAACCATACGCCGAAGACGCCCCTCGGGAACCAGCGTAGCAGCGCCCGCAACGCTCGCGTTCGCACGCTCCAATCCCGTTACCCAACGCTTCTGCAATGCTGCAAGCCTTGAATCATCTACGTCTGTCATTCTGACTCCATCGGATCGAGTAATTCCGCCAGCACATCAGCGAGTCTGGTGTCGAGTTGGGCATCGATCACACTCATACCGGATTCAACAACAGCCCCACCAACTGTTACCGCCGGATCACCCACAATGACCGGATTTAGCAACAACTCACTCTCAAGGTAGGCCCCCTGAACCACAGCAAGATCACGGGGATTGACCAATATTCGAACTGGCGTATCAACAGCAGGGGCCGCGTCGAGCGCCTTTGCTACCGCCTTAAGCACTAACGCACTATCCAAAGACAGTTCCCGATTAATAAGAGCCCGACTAACCTTCAGAGAGAGTTCAATCATGGCCGCCAAAGTCTCAGGTTCCAACTGTTTGAGCGGAGCCGTAACGTGCGCAATCAGCTTCTCTAATAGTTCCAATCGAGCCTTCGCTTGCGCTTGCCCTTCTTGACGCCCTTCAAGAATTCCTGCGGCATAGCCCGCGACTCGGGCCTCCTCACGACGGTCAGCTATCGATTGCTCGCTAACGAGTTCACGTGCAACGTGGCCTTCGCTAACGTCTGGCGCGACCCATCGCGACACTTCGGAATACGCTTGGCTTTGAGCAACGCTAGAGATAGTCATCACCACCACCACCAAGCTGAATCTTGCCTTCATCAGCAAGATTGAGTGCAACCGTCAAAATTTCCTTTTGTGCTTCTTCAACTTCTGCAAGACGGACAGGGCCCCGTGCTTCCATGTCTTCCTGCAATATGTCGGCTGCCCGCTTGGACATATTACGAAGAAACAGATCCGCAGTAGCGGGTTCTGCCCCTTTCAGTGCAACACCCAGCTTGTCGCCAGGAATCTCCCGTAGTAGTCCCTGCATCCCGCGATCATCAAGGACAGCCAGAGAATCGAAAACAAACATCAATTCTTTGATTGAGGTTCCCATATCATCATCAACCGAACGAATACGACCAAGCACATCTTCTTCAAGACTCGTACCCAATTTGAGAACGATCTCAGCAGCGGCTCGCTTACCACCTAGGCTCTTTGTCTT
>JALZVT010000100.1 GCA_023300545.1 Pseudomonadales bacterium | reverse complement strand
CGACCAGTTGCGGACAGCCACTATTCAGCTGACTGCGTTCAAGACCCGGACACCCACTCTTCGAGCCACCAGACCAGACCAAAAGCCCCACTGCCCGAGTGGAACCAGACTTGTTGGGTGTCCGCTATTCAACCCAAGCAAACTTGCTGGGTGTCCACAATTCAACCAAATCAGAATTGCCTGAGTGTCCAGAACTCAGGAACCCAATCACCATCTGCTAAACTGACCCTCAGGCGTTCGGCTTACCCTTTCCATGGGTAACAGCGGCTGGCGACAGAGGCTGGGGAGGCCAAAATAAATGCAAGATTGTAGTGATCGCACTAGCGCTGACGGGCGGGCGAGTTAGTCGTGGCGGGACCATTAAGTGGGTTTAAGGTTCTCGACTTATCGGCGGTAGTGTCAGGGCCGCTAACGGGTGCGCTGTTGGCTGACCAGGGCGCAGACGTTGTAAAGGTTGAACGTTTGACGGGCGATATTCAGCGTCACGTTGGGAGCCAGAGGAATGGCTTCTCCGGTTTCTTCCATGTCTTGAATAGAGGCAAGCGTTCCATCGCACTCGATCTGGGCAGCGAGACGGGTCGAGAGATTGTGCACAAGCTTGCCGCAGAGGCTGACGTGGTCATCCAAAATTTTCGGCCGGGTGTCGTTAAACGGTTGGGCATCGGTTACGACGCTCTGTCCGCGACCAACAACGAACTCGTCTACCTGTCGATTAGCGGCTTCGGCCAGACCGGACCCCGAGCGCGCGAACGCGCCTACGATCCGATCATTCAGTGCTTTTCAGGCATCGTTAGTGTGCAGGGCAGAATTCATCCCGAACACTCTGAATCACCGGAGCAGGTGAACATGCTGTTGCTCGACAAACTCACCGCCTACACCGGCGCTCAGGCGATTACCGCCGCCCTACTCGCACGCAGTAAATCGGGCAAAGGACAGCACATTGAGCTGTCTATGCTCGACACCGCCATCGCGTTTTGCTGGGCAGACGTTGCCGCAGACCTGATTTTGCAACACGATGAATCAACCAACAAAAGCAGCCCGATTGATCAGCGCCCACCCATTGGCGCATCGGGCCACCTCACCGAATACCTAGACGGTTGGGGCGCGACCATGACGCTGTCTGACGCTGAGTTTCACGGACTTTGTCGCGCGTTCGAATTGCCCGAGCTGGCGGCCGACAAACGCTTCAACACACTCGCAGGCCGGATGGGCGACCGCGATGGTTATCGCGACATGCTAAACACGGTTGTCGCTAAAAAGGCCCTGACCCTGACTCTCGAGGAAGCCGAGACTCGATTCATAGCCAATGAAGTACCCTTTGCGCGCGCACGAACCTTGACCGAGCTGGCCAACGAACCCCAGGTGCAAAACAACGCCGTGTTCCGAGAGCTGAACCACCCGATTGCGGGCCCGCTCATAGAGGCTCGACCGGCGCCGTTGTTTGGAGGCACTCCCAACACGCCCGCAGGCCCAGCACCGGATATCGGCGAACACACAATTGCCATTCTCGCCGAACTGGGGATGCAGGCTGACACGCAACGATTGCTGGCAACGGGCGTTGTCCATCAACCTGAGGGCTGAGCAACCTCAACCACTAGGCCATCAGGTCAAATTGATAATGACGGTGGCGCAGAGCGCTAAAGCGATTTGCTGCGCACAGGCGCCGGCACAGGTGCAGCCCGTTGCTCGGGATAGCGATAGCCTTCGCGATACGGACCCGAGCGAGGGCGCCAGCCTGGCCCGTAGCCAGGTCGCCGTCTCTGGCTAAACCCTGCACCCAGTCTTGGCGAATACGCCGGATAATATCTGGGCTGAGTTGCTGCCACATAATCGGCGAGCCGTGCGCTCTCGCGCGCAGCGGCCGTCTTCGCCTGCTGAATAGCGAGCAGCTTAGCGGCGCGATTGCTTTCCCGCACTTGTCGATCAGCTGCCAACACTTGCGCCACATCAAGCATCTCTTGAACGCGCGCTGAACTGCGCTCAAGTTCGGCCCCGACTGTTGCCGGCACTACCTCCAACGCTACCGGCTCGCCTCGGCCAAAATTATTAAACTCAACTTCGCCATTAGCCCCCGTTGATCGATAGACCCCGCTACCTGCTGGTCCGGTAACGACGCTGGATGGTTCACCGCTCGCGTTAACAACCGTTTCTGCACCGGCGCCACTGGCGCACATCAGCGCACTCGCAACACCGCACAGCAACGCGCCAATACCGCGACAAAGCAGGTGTTTAACGTCCGCTTGGATAACTGAAAACTTGATTAAACGAATCACTGCTGCAACGCCCTAGGCGTTCTCCGTCAACTTTTACAGTGACGTTTATAACTCTTTTTCTGTGACTTCACCCTATTGGCGACCTCTTCGTCCGATAAGTAACGCTTTCCACCGTCTGCGGTATTTTCGTAAAACGCACCACCAGCACTCAACTCTTTGATCTCACTAGCAACCGTTTCACAATCGCGTTTTTCACGCTCGGACAGCCCGGCACCCGGCGCGTTGCGCCGCTTGGTTTCACGAGCGATAGATCGACTCTCTTGAATCCGGCGAAGCACCGCCTCAGTTTCCTGATGCTGTCGCTGCGTAGCCGCAACATCGGGCGCCTGCGGATTCCGATTACGCCAGCGCTGATAGTTTTCAGATTCAAGTGCTTCAAACCGCTCGCGTGTAGGCGCATCAAGTGCCGCCAACATCTTCGGGGAGAATAACGGTGAATAGCGCTCCGCGAATGCAGGGGGTGAGACACTCGACATCAATACCAGCAGGCACAGCCCGGATAGTCGATGAGAAAGTCTGCCTGAAGTCAAAAAGCGCATGGTGGAGCCCGCACAAAACGTCGAGCTCAAGCTTAGAGGGCCTTTTCACAGAATCCGTGACCAACTCCGCGAACGTCGCGCCCTAAAACACCACAGGTTCAAAGTTTCACTACTCAGACAGCCAAACCAGACAAGCCCCACCGCCAAGCTAATAGTCGAGCCGATAGCTATCGCCATCCCGCACCAGCTTGCCAGCCGTTGGTGTGGCGAAATGAGTACCCAAAACCAAAACGGGTTGATCAGCGTAACGAGCAAGAAAGTGTCCACGAGTGTCAGCAGCCAGCGCTGGATCAACATCGGCGGTGGTAGACCAATCTGCGTGCGCAATCTGGCACGGGTGATGAATCATGTCGCCTGTGATCACCGCCTCTTCGCCTCGCGAGCGGATGTGAATACTGACGTGCCCCGGCGTATGTCCCGGCGTGCTTTCCAATTGCACTTCCTGGCAAACCTGATGATCACTATCCACAAAGTCAGCCAATCCAGCATCAATGATAGGCTGCACAGAATCTTCAATCACTGGCCCATAGTCCTGCGGCTCAACTTTCCAGTGCTCCCACTCAACACTGTTATACAAATAACGGGCCGAGTTAAAGGTAGGCACCCATAGCCCATTCAAGAGCCGCGTATTCCAGCCCACGTGATCGACGTGCATATGCGTGCACAACACCGTATCAAAGCGTTCAGGCGGAAACCCGTCAGCCGTCAAGCGCTGCAGAAAGTCAGACTGCATGTGATTCCATTTTGGATAGACGCGCGACTTATCATTGCCAATGCACGTATCAATAAGCACTAAGCGGTTAGGCGTTTCGAGAACAAAGCTGTGCATGCTCAACACCAACCGCTGCCGCTCATCCAGGAACGGACCAAGCCACGGGTGTGGCGCAAGCGCTTCCGGCGTAGCCTGGGGCAACAGATGCGCGCCTAATGACGCCGTGGTCAGCTCGACGTAACGCGAAATACGCACATCACCTACCTGCCAGCGCAGTGCATCCCTTCCTTCAAACATTACTTACTCCACGAACGATCTCACGCGTTACGAATAGTCAATCCACCGTCTACTGGCAATGCCACGCCCGTAATAAAGGACGCCGCTGGCAACACCAGAGACAGCGTGCCGTGAGCCACTTCTTCCGGATCTGCGTAACGTCGCAACGCCACCCGACGCTTGGCATAAATTGTTTTGTGATCGTCCTTTATAGCCGCGGTCATGCCCGTGTTAATGGGCCCCGGACAAATGCAATTCACCGTTATATTTTCGGGCCCCAGCTCAACCGCTAACGACCGCGTCAAACCAATCACTCCAGTTTTTGCCGCCGTGTAAGGACTGCCACCCGCAGTCGCACCCAATCCTTCTGTGGAGGCAATGTTCACAATACGCGGGTGTTCAGCTTGTCGCAGATGCGGCAGCGCCGCGCGAATGGTTCGCGTGTGCGCCGTCAACAACACCGCCATAGACAGATTCCAACTCTCTTCAAAATCATCCGAATCAATAGGGCTAAACAGCGATATGCCCGCGTTATTCACCAGAATGTCGATGCCGCCAAAGTCCTCCGCCACCTGTGCGATGGTCGCCTTAATCGCCTCACCATCAACCAGATCCAGCGTGTACGCCTTAACGTCGCACCCGGCGGCAGCAATATGCGCGGCCTCCGCCTCGAGCGGTTCAGCGTTGATGTCGATGATCGCAAGTCGAGCACCGGCATCGGCAAAGACTCGAGCCGTTGCCTGTCCCATGCCGCTGGCGGCCCCGGTAATGATGGCAACTTTGCCTTCGATAGAACGACTGAATTTCGACAGTGCCATTTCTCTTCCCCTCTAAATAGCCAAAACTTCGGAGCCTGCGACTGGCCCGATAGAACGGTTAAATAGAACAGAAAACGCACGGCTTTAGAACCGTCAGCACAGAACGGATGCACAGGGCTTGCGACGAACGCCATTGACGCTGCTTCCCCAATAGCCCTGAGGGCCAATGGCAAGAAGCGCGTCGCCAAGCGACGTTTTGAGGGCAACTCGAGGGTGCAGAAAGATGGTGGGACGTCTGGGGTTCGAACCCAGGACCAACGGGTTAAAAGCCCGGTGCTCTACCAACTGAGCTAACGTCCCTGGTACGCCGCGTACAGGGGCCTGCACCAGCGAGCGGCATAGTTTAGCGGCGCGAAAGCGAAACACAACACTAAAAACAGGCGAGTTAGTGCTTTATTACGCTTAGACCGCCTGTCTGGGTCGTACGCCAGCCGATCGCCGCCCAAATTTGCCTAAACCGCCCATTATCCGGTCGTTAAGCTGGGATATAAGGGGTCGGGTCCGTAACGCCTGCTGCAGCAAATCCTGCAGCACGCAATCGACAACTGTCACACCGACCACAGGCAAGACCTGCCGCTGTGGGCTGATAGCACGACACGGTTATGCCGTAATCAACGCCGTGCTCAACACCCAAACCAATAATCTCAGCCTTGGTCAATTTCAGCAGTGGGGTATGCACGGTTAACTTCTGACCTTCTACCGCCGCCTTGGTCGACAGATTTGCCATGATCTCAAACGCGTCAATAAACTCGCCACGGCAATCGGGGTAACCCGAGTAATCAACTGCGTTGACGCCGATAAAGACATCATTAGCACCAAGCACTTCTGCCCAAGCCAGCGCCATCGACAGAAACACCGTATTGCGCGCCGGCACATAGGTCACCGGAATACCTTGCGTGGGCTCTTCGGGCACGTCGATGCTGGTGTCGGTGAGTGCGGAACCGCCAAACTGCGACAGGTCGAGCCGAAACGTGCGATGTTCCAACGCGCCAAGACTTGCCGCCACACGCTCTGCGGCCACCAGCTCAGCGGCCTGTCGTTGACCGTAGTCAAACGACAGCGTGTACGGCGCAAAGCCATTGGCACGCGCGTAAGCCAGCACGGTTGCCGAGTCGAGCCCACCCGACAACAACACAACACAGGGCTTGTCGCTCGCAGACGGGTTTGAACCACTCATCGCCCTGCCTCATCGTTCCACAGTACCTTGTGCAACTGCATTTGAAACCGCACAGGCAGCCGATCGGCAACAATCCAGTCTGCCAGCACTCGCGGTTTAAGCTCACTGGCACTCGGAGAAAACAACACGTCGGCCTCACCTTCAAATAACTTTAGCGTCTCACACTGCATGCGCGCCCATTCATAGTCAGCACGACTACATATCACAAACTTAACTTCGTCTTTGGCCTGCAGTTCACCCACGTTCGAGTAAAGATTGCGCGCCACTTCGCCCGAACCCGGCGTTTTCAAATCAAGCACTTTGGCAACGCGCAAATCCACACCCGACACATCGAGCGCACCACTTGTTTCCAATGACACGTGTAAGCCGAGATCACACAGCTCGCGCATGAGGTCGTGCACGCCAGGCTGTGCCAGCGGCTCACCACCGGTAACCGTCACATGTGACACACCAAAGCCAACAACCTGCTCAACAATCTGCGCAAGCTCGAGATTGTCACCACCAGAAAATGCATACGCGGTGTCGCAATACTGGCAACGCAAAGGGCACCCAGTAAGACGGACAAACACAGTCGGCAAACCCGTTCGAGACGTTTCGCCCTGCAGGGACAGGAAGATTTCGGTAATGCGCAGCGTATCGACCGCGCGAGAGATATTCATCGCGCTTACTTAATCAATGAGTGGCGGACGCAATTCGGCCGCGTAGGTGCGGGCAAGCCCTGCAGCCGGCGTATCCGGGTAGCGTGTGACCACGTTATCGAGGTATTCAAGCGCTGCGGGAGTTGCCCCTAGGCGATGGTTCACCACGCCAAGCTTATACAGCGACAGAGGCACTTTTTGATGCGCCGGATAAACCTCTACTACGGCGGTAAAAGCGCCGCGCGCAGCTTCTAACCGGTCTGACATCAAATACAACTCTCCCAGCCAATAACGCGACTGAGGGGCATAGCTGCCGTCTGGGAAACTTTCGACAACGCCCTGATAGGCCACTATCGATTGTTCAAACTGCTGATCTTTCATGAGCTCGAAGGCCCGGTCGAACGCAAGCTCTTCAGAGGATGCGAGCACAACCTCTTCTGGTGCCGCACCAGTAGCTGCAGAATTTTCGGAAACCTCAGGGACGCGCGGGCTGACAACCGGTTCAACCACCGGGGTCGGCCGCTGCGTACCCGTTTGCACCACGGGAATGACCACTTGCTCGCCCCGTACAGGAGTCGGGGAAGACACCTGCGGCGCGGTTGCCCCAGGGTTTGGTTGAGCAGGCTGGGATTGCACGGACTGACTTTGCCCAGAAACGTTCTCCGGTAACCGCGAGGCGGAACGACCGTCTTCGGTTAGGCGCCGATCAATGTCGAGGTACTGGGAACGCTGCAAATCACGCAAGCGATTAATTTCATACGCTTGATCTTCAACTAGGCCACGTAGCTGTTGCAGTTCCGTTTGCAATACCTGCAACTCGTAAAACAACTGAGCGTTTTTCCCAGACGCAGGCCCAGCGACACCTGGAATTCCCGGTAACGACACCGGAGCTTCGGGTAACGTCGACCGAACGTCGCGCGTACTCATATCTTCGACTGGTACCGCCGCCCCGACCTGACCAGCAAGCAGAATACTCGCCAAGCTAAAACCAGCCCGACGGCCTACCGCAGAATAAACATAGCGCAACACAACCAAGTGACTACAACGTAGCTCTAGCGGTAAGCAACTATCGCACGACGATTGCGCGACCAAGAGGCTTCGTTGTGGCCAGGATCTTCAGGACGCTCTTCGCCATAGCTCACGGTCTCTACCTGTGCGCCCGTCGCGCCAGCAGACAGTAGAAAACGACGTACGGTATCTGAACGACGCTCACCGAGTGCTAGGTTGTATTCGC
Source organism: Pseudomonadales bacterium (assembly GCA_023300545.1). GTDB lineage: Bacteria > Pseudomonadota > Gammaproteobacteria > Pseudomonadales > Azotimanducaceae > JALZVT01. Next base: position 37,125 of record JALZVT010000100.1, on the reverse strand, counting down.
GCGTACCACGTTCGTCGCAATGACCTTGAATAAGAATGCGTCGAGCCGGGTTCTCAGCAAGCACGCGGGCGTGCATCTCGAGAATCGCCAGATCATTCTGCGACAGGTTGGCTTGGTCGTAGCCAAAGTAGAACGTTCGCGCCAGCAGCTGGTTAGTTCCAGGAATGTAGGGGTTACCACTGGAATCAAAGGTGCCATATTCCGGCTGTGCAGCGGGTGCCGGTGGTGGGGTCTCGCGTTCAATGTTGTCGTCAGAGCTCGGCGGCAAGGCAGCCGGCGGAGTGGAGTTACAACCTGCCAAAATCAAGCTGGCCAATCCTAAGCACATCACGGTTCGAAACCATTGGGTTTTCATTATTGAGTATCTCCTGACTCTTGTTGGAATGGGGCTCACTCAATAGTGAACGCCCGTAAAATATTTAGATGTAAAAAACAGTTAGTTGTACGTTTCGCTGGATCTGGCCGGTCTCGCAATTAGGGATTGCTAATCACGCTGGTGCTGACCACTGATGACAGATAAGGCGACCAAGCGGGCTCCCGCACGTCACCTTCCGAGGATGGCAGCCGGTACTTCACGCGACCATCTACTGAAACGACGGCGAGTATACCTTGACCATCGATTTGTGTGGCATATATCAGCATCGCTCCGTTCGGCGCCACCGAGGGCGATTCGTCGAGCGAGGTCTGGGTAAGAATCCGAAAGTCATTCTTCACCAGACTCTGCCACGCAATATGGAAGACCCCCCGCTTGCGATGAACATAAATCATATGCTTGCCGTCAGGCATGTGCTGGGCACGGGCATTGTAATCACCTTCGTTGGTCAATCGAGAGTCAAATATCCCGGTGCGGGCATCCAGCTGATAGATCTGTGGCTTACCACCCCGATCTGAGGTGAAGGCTATTTTTTGACCGTTCGGCGACCAGGTCGGCTCAGTGTCAATGGCCCGATTTTGAGTCATGCGACTCAGGGCGCGAGTTTTAAGGTCCATAACGTAAATTTCAGGATTACCGTCCTTCGACAACACCATGGCCAACTTCGAACCGTCCGGCGAATACCGTGGCGCGCTGTTTATGCCCGGAAATTCCGCAATTTTCTCACGGCTGTTAGTAATGAGATCGTGGATATAGATCGCCGAGCGGCCGGTATCAAAAGACACATAAGCTACCTCGCGGCCATTGGGTGACCAGCTGGCCGAAAGAATCGGCTCACTCGATTCGTGCACCGTGCGTACCCGTTCGCCGTCAGAATCCGAGATCTCAAGCTTGGAGGTCACCCCGCTTGAACCCAGGTTTTTGGCCAACACGTACATGAGCCGAGTAGAAAATGCCCCCGGAATTCCGGTGGCCTGTTCAAACACAATGTCAGCGGCCTTATGGGCAATATCCCGCCACTGGCCAGAGGAGCCCTCGATGGTCTGCGCTGTCAGCAGGCGCTCCGCCAACACGTCAAACACATAAAGGTTCAGCGCCTGACCACCGCTGTTTCCCGGCACGATATTGCCAACAACCACAAACTCCTGACCCAGTATTTTCCAGTCGCGGTACAGAACTTCAGACGGCTTGCTGGGCAAAGACAGCATGCTCGACGCTTCGAGAACTTCAAATTGCCCCGAGCGCTGCAGGTCAAATTCCAAAATAGCCTGCATCGGCGCCTGTGCACGAACCTGGGGATCAACCCGAAACGGTACGATGGCCACGCGGGTTTGCTTGTCGTAACCCGCGTCAATAATGACAGTGTCGAGCGTTTCGGCAGCGTGCAGAACCGGGGCAGCCAACAATAGCAGAACCGCAATGGGCGCCGGCAAACGACCCAGCAACGAACGCATTCTGCATCCGCTCCAAAGCTTGGTTTTATAGAGAATGGTCAACGTAGTAAATCCTCGGGCTTAAACTGGAGATTGAAACGCCGAAATCGACGTTCAAAAATCGCGGAATCATCGGGCACATCAAATCGCCCCGCTCGCCTCACGGCACTTTCTGCCGAACGGTCAAACGCGGCGTCGCCGCTGGAATCCACAAGTGAAACGGCCACCACCTCGCCGCTGGGAACCAGCTCGACGCGAAGGGTAACTTGCATGCCGTTGCGGGCACTCGCCGGACGTGACCAGTTGGCCACCATCTTGGCGCGAATGCCCTGAAAATAGGTTTGTGCCAGCGCCATTTCTTCGCCATCAGCGCTTTCTTGCGACTGCTCGTCGGTGGCCACCGAACTGCTAGAAAGCGCATCCAACCGCGCCTGTCGTTCAGTCGCAGCACGCTCTGCCGCGTCTTTTATGCGCGCCGCACGATCACGCTCAGCCTCGGCCCGCTGACGCTGTGACTCTTCCTTTGCCACGCGCTCTTTTTCTTCCTGAGCCTTTTTTATTTTCGCGTTTTCAAGCGCTACGGTTTTTTTGCGCGCGTCTTCGCGCTGGCGCCGCTGATCTTCCAGCAATCGCGGGTCGACTTTTTCAGGTTTCACCGCTTCGGGCTTCGAAGTCGGCGGCGGCGGTGGCGCCTTTGGCCGGGCTTTGCTTTGTTGTGGCTCCAGTACAAGCAGCGTCGAGTTGATTATCCGCGGCTTAATGATGCGCTCTTCTTCCACACCCGCCGCCATGCCTTGCCATAAAAACAACGCAAGAGACGCGTGTATCGCAAACGCAAGCAACACGGGCAACGAGTAGTGACGCAACGCATACAACATAGGCTAGCGGCCTGAAGCGCCCTGACTTAGGCCAGGAGGATCGGTAATCAATCCAACGCTCTCGGCTCCAGCACCCTGCAGTACCGTCATTATTTTCACGACTTGGCCATAGTCGAGACTGTGATCGGCTCGCACATACACCGGAATGTCAGGCCGGGCTGCAATGACTTTGGTGGCCTGGTCGGCCAACGAAAATTCCGTAACGCGGGTGCCTTTTTCGTTGTCGTCATCAATGCCTAAATTGACAAAAATGGCCCCGTCGGCCTGCACCGACACCACAAACGGATCGTCTTGCGACTCCGCTATCGGCTCTGACGAGGCTTCCGGTAAATCAACCAGCACGCCCTGAGTTAGCAGTGGCGCGGTGGCCATAAAGATCACCAGCAGCACCAACATCACATCGATGTAGGGCACGACGTTGATCTCTGCCATTGGCTTGCGCCGGCCGGCCATTAGCTAGACCGCCGCTTGGTAATACCCGTCGCCGCACCACCGCCGCCGGAGGACGTTGGCGCTGAATGCGCAGCACGCGCCAGAATGCCGGTGAGTTCGTCACTAAACGTTTCGAGTCGTTTGGTTAACACCTCAACCCGCGCTGCAAAGCGGTTGTAACCGATAACGGCGGGGATCGCGGCAAACAAGCCCATTGCCGTGGCGACCAATGCCTCGGAGATGCCAGGCGCCACCGTCGCAAGCGTCGCCTGACTCATGTTTGCCAGGCTGCGAAACGAATTCATGATGCCCCAGACCGTGCCAAACAAACCGATGTACGGACTGGTCGAACCCACAGTCGCCAGAAACGGAATGTGTCGCTCCATCTTTTCTTCTTCACGGTTGAGCGCCACCCGCATCGCTCGCTGGGAGCCCTGCAAAATAGCGCCGGGATCAGCGCTCGACTGTTCAGAAAGCCGATTAAACTCCTTGAAGCCCGCAACAAACACATGCTCATAACCGCGCAGCTCGCCGGCTGAGGCGTTCACTTCAGTGTAGAGCTGGCGCAGGTCAACGCCCGACCAGAATTCATCCTCGAACGCATCCATAGAGCGTTGCTGGGCGTTGAGCGCAAACCAGCGCTGAAAAATCATTACCCAGGAAACCACCGAAGCAATAAGCAGTATTCCCATGACAATCTGCACCAGCAGACTTGCCCCAGAAATAAGCGCGAATATGGAAAGATCCTCTGACACCAGTTATCAACTCCCAGTTGTCCAGTTATCCGGTTGCCCGGTTATTGAGGGGGGTAGACTACCCGGCTAGCCACCGAGTTCCACCGGGAAAACTGTCAATTTTCAGGCTTTTCCCGAGATTCAGGTCAAATAGCGCGTTAGTCGCCGTCTGTCTGATCTACAAGTGATGATTTTGGCGCTTTCAGCCCAAAATGGGCATACGCCTTGCCGGTTGCGACTCGACCCCGAGGGGTGCGCATCAGAAAGCCCTGCTGAATCAGAAAGGGCTCAAGCACATCTTCAATGGTGTCGCGCTCCTCGCCAACAGCGGCTGCCAGAGAATCAAGGCCAACCGGTCCACCATCAAACTTCTCCATAATCGACAACAGCACCCGACGGTCCATGCCATCAAAGCCTTCAGCGTCGACACTCAGCATGTTCAACGCCGCGTCAGCAATTTGATTCGTGATACGACCATCACCTTTCACCTCAGCAAAGTCCCGCACCCGCCGCAGCAGACGATTGGCAATGCGAGGGGTGCCGCGCGAACGCCGAGCGATCTCATTGGCCCCACCTTCGTCCAACGGTAGATCCAACTTCGACGCAGACCGCGTGATAATAAGCGCAAGCTCGGCTTCGGTATAAAACTCGAGCCTGGCCTGAATACCAAATCGATCCCGCAGCGGGGACGTCAGGAGGCCGGTTCGGGTGGTTGCGCCAACCAGCGTAAATTTCGGCAGTTCGAGCTTCAGTGATCGCGCCGCAGGACCTTCACCAATCACTATATCGAGTTGGTAGTCTTCCATGGCGGGATAAAGAATCTCCTCCACCACGGGGTTCAGCCGATGAATCTCGTCAACAAACAACACATCGCCCGCTTCCAGGTTGGTGAGCAGCGCCGCCAAATCACCCTGGCGCTCAAGCACCGGCCCTGAAGTCACCTTCAAGTTCGAGCCCATTTCATTGGCAATAATGTGCGCAAGTGTGGTTTTACCCAGGCCCGGCGGCCCGGAAATCAGCACATGGTCAAGCGCTTCAGCCCGCAGCTTTGCCGCCTGAATAAAAATATTCATCTGCTCTCGCACAGTGGCTTGGCCAATGTATTCCGCAAGCGTAGATGGCCGCAGCGCATAGTCGAACCGTGCGTCTTCAGTAACAGCCGCTGGTGCGATCAGCCGATCGGGTTCGATACTCATTGACCCACCTCATTCTTTTGCGCCAGATATTGCAGCGCCGCCCGCAGCATCACAGACGTGTTGTCAGCAATGTCTGGATCGGCTGCAACCTGGGCAACCACCTGAGACGCATATTGGGGTTTGTAGCCAAGCGCCACCAGCGCCTGTTCAACTTCGTTCACAACCGTGCGTTGCAATTGACGGGGTGACGGAGTTTCGACAATCGGTTCTTTGGGCAGCAAATCTTCGCGGTTACGCAATTCAACAAGCAAGCGCTCAGCCGTCTTTTTGCCAACACCCGGTACTTTGGTGAGGCGCTTGGCGTCATCATCAATAACGCAGCGGGCAAGGTCGTTCGCGGAATAAGTGCTCAGAATAGCCAACCCCATCTTCGGTCCAACGCCATTAATGCGAATCAAATTCCGGAACAAATCCCGTTCCGTTTCTTGCAAAAAGCCATAGAGCAACTGCGCGTCTTCGCGCACCACAAGGTGGGTGTGCAGAACAAGGCTTGGGACGGCCGCTTGAGGCGCTGCCGCCGCGTCGAGCCCAGGCAATGCCGCCTGCCCGATCTGCGCGCCATCTGGCACTTCCACCTCATAACCTACGCCACCAACATCAAGCAGCACCAGATTGTCGGCAACCTTCAATAACAAACCGGAGAGGCGTCCTATCATGCGGGGGTATTCATCTCTGTATTAAGTGATCAGGGGCGAAGAGCGGGAGCGAGGCCTGCAGTATTTACGTGGCAGATAGCGATCGCAAGCGCATCCGCTGCGTCCTCAGCGGGTGTGCCCGCCAATTGCAGAATAACCCGCACCATATGCTGCACCTGAGTTTTGGCAGCACCGCCAGTACCCGTCACCGCAAGCTTAACCTCGCGTGCGGCGTATTCGGCCACCTCAAGCTCTGCCGAAACCGCTGCGGCGATCGCAACACCGCGGGCTTGACCGAGTTTAAGCGCTGACGCCGGGTTCTTGGCGAGAAACACTCTCTCGATGGCTACTATCTCGGGCTGGAACTCGTCGACAATCTCTTTCACACCGCGATAAATAACGCCCAGCCGGGCCGGCATCTCTCCAGAACCACTCTTAATACAGCCACTGGTGACGTAGCCCAAGGTCTGCCGCGCGCCGCGGCCTGCGACATCAATAACGCCGTAGCCGGTCACGCGCGAGCCCGGATCAATACCAAGCACTCGCCCGGGAATAGAAACGCTCAAGACGCCTCGTAGGCACTCTCGGGGAATTCGCCATTACTGTAAACGTTCTGCACATCGTCGAGTTCTTCCAGCGCGTCGATCAAGGTCAACACCTTGATCGCGTCTTCTTCAGAGCATGGAATGATCGTATCCGGCAGCATGGTCACTTCGGCGTTGTCTGGCTCGAGCTCGGCGGCTCGCAAACCATCAACAACCGCGCCAAAGGCCTCAAAACTGGTGAGCACGGTAGCCGCGCCATCGTCTTCCATCTCAAGGTCTTCAGCGCCGGCTTCCAGCGCCACGTCTAGCAGCTTTTCCTCATCAGCACCTGGCGCATAGTTGATCACACCCTGCTTCTTGAACAGATAGGCCACTGAGCCATCGGTGCCCAGATTACCGCCGTACTTGTTAAACGCATGACGAACTTCAGCCACCGTTCGATTCTTGTTGTCGGTCATGGCTTCGACCAAAATCGCTACCCCAGTCGGACCGTAGCCTTCGTACACCAGTTCATCTGGATTGGTTCCTTCACCACCACCAGCACCGCGTTTGATTGCGCGGTCAATGGTGTCACGCGGCATATTTGCGGACAACCCGGTATCTACCGCTGCACGCAGCCGCGGGTTGTCATCCGGTTCGCCGCCGCCCAATCGCGATGCGACAGTAATTTCGCGGATCAGCTTGGTCCAAAGTTTGCCGCGTTTCGCGTCTACCTTGGCTTTCTTATGTTTGATATTCGCCCATTTGGAGTGGCCGGCCATATCAGATCTCTCCTCTTAACCTGCGTCTCGCATAACCTGCGTCTCGCAGGTATCTCGCAGGTGTTGTTGCAGTACGTGCGTTCACTTCGGGCGCCTAGGGCGCTTTGGGGCGCAGGCGCAAGTGTAGCTCGCTCAACTGGGTCTCGCTAACCGCACTCGGCGCTTCAGTCAGCAAACAGCTCGCGGTCTGTGTCTTTGGAAAAGCGATGACATCACGAATGGCATCAGTACCCGCCATCAGCATGATCAAACGATCCAGACCAATCGCAATACCGCCATGTGGTGGGCAGCCAAACTTCAGTGCATCTAACAAAAAGCCAAACTTCACCTGGGCCTGTTCGCCGAGACCCAACGCCTTGAACACGGCGTCCTGCAGGGGCTCTTCATGAATCCGCGCAGAACCTCCACCCACCTCATGACCGTTCAATACCACATCGTAAGCGTCCGCTTTGGCAGCCAACGGATCCGCCAGCAACTCCTCCGACGTACAGGTTGGTCGAGTAAAGGGGTGATGCACTGACGTCAGTGCCCCGCTGCGGCTCTTTTCGAACATCGGCCAATCAATGACCCACAGAGGCGCAAAACCGTCCGCGATCAGACCTAGGTCTGCACCCAGCTGATTACGCAGCGCGCCCAGCGCATCATTCACAACGCCCGTTTTATCCGCACCAAAGAAAACGATATCGCCTGTCTGTGCCCCAGCACGCTCAAGCACTGCCGCGACAACATCGTCTGGTAGAAACTTCAAAATAGGCGACTGCAAGCCTTCAGCACCCGCAGCAAGATCGTTCACCTTTATATAGGCGAGGCCTTTGGCGCCATAACGTCCAGCAAATTCGGTGTAACCATCAATCACTTTTCGCGACAACGCCGACCCACCGGGTGCCCGCAAGGCTACAACCCTAGACTCGGCGTCGTTGGCAGGCCCGTTGAATACTTTAAATTCCACGCCTTCCATGAGATCGGCAATGTCGACAAACTGCATCGGGTTACGTAAATCAGGCTTATCGCTGCCGTACAAACGCATCGCTTCGCCATAGGTCATCACCGGAAAGGCCGGCAATTCAACACCAAGAATGCTCTGAAACAGCTCACTGAGCATGCGCTCAGCCATGTTCATGATATCCAGCGACGACAGGAAGCTCGCCTCTATATCTATCTGGGTGAACTCGGGCTGGCGATCGGCGCGCAGATCTTCATCTCGATAACAGCGGGCAATCTGGTAGTACTTGTCGAGGCCCGACATCATCAGTAACTGTTTGAAGACCTGCGGCGACTGCGGCAGCGCAAAGAACTGACCAGGCTGGGTGCGGCTAGGCACCAGATAGTCGCGCGCGCCTTCCGGGGTTGCGGCGGTCAGCGTGGGTGTCTCTACGTCCAAATAGCCATCTTGCTCGAGATAGTTACGGACAAAACTCGACACTTTTGAGCGCATCTGCAAGCGCTGCTGCATTTCTGGGCGACGCAAATCCATGTATCGATACTTGAGACGCACGTCTTCGCCGGCTTCGGAATACTCATCGAGCTGAAACGGCGGCGTGGCTGAGGCATTCAGTATCTCAAGGCTTGAGCCTAGAACCTCGATCTCACCCGTGGCGAGGTCAGTATTGACCTTACCTTCCATACGCGGACGCACCTTGCCCACCATGCGCAACACAAACTCGTTACGCACCTTATCGGCAGCGGCAAAGCTGTCTTGAGTGTCAGGATCATAAACCACCTGCACCAGGCCCGACCGGTCGCGCACGTCGAGAAAGATCACCCCGCCGTGATCACGACGGCGGTGCACCCAACCGCACAACTCAACGGTTTCGCCAACGTTGGCGGAAGACAGATCGCCACAGTAGTGACTACGCATTTGGAAATTCCTTGAATAAAATAGGGGCGCTCTATTGACGCTTTATTGACGCTTTATTGGCGCTTAACCCCCGCAGTTTAGACCTTTAGGGGCTGCAAGCTCCAAAAAGGCTTGAAAAGACCCGGATCAAGGCTCAGACAGAGCGTAAAGCCGAATTAGATAGCTGTGACAGCCGCCGATCAGACCAGATCAGCTGCTTTTCTTGCTGCTCTTGGCGGTTTTACCGGCACCGGCCGCCTTGCCCTTCGGCTTAGCCTTTGCCTTGGTTGAGGCATCGGAGCTGGACGATGACTTGGAGTCGCTCCCACCAGAACTGGAAGACTCAGAACCGCCCGCGCCCGATTTGTTGTCCCCGGCCAGATTCTTCTTGGAACCCGATTTGAAATCGGTCTCATACCAACCAGCCCCCTTTAATCGGAAACCCGCTGCTGAAATCAACTTTGTAAGCTTGAGCTTTCCGCATTCGGGGCATTTTCGCAGCGGTTTGTCGCTGAGATTCTGCAGTGTATCGAACTGATGTTCGCACTGTTGGCACTGATATTCGTAGATCGGCATGGCTGAGTTATCGCACGAGTGAAAAATGGGTGGGAAATTCGGCGCTAATTATGGCGCTATTTTCGAATTTTTGTCCGCTTAATGCACAGACTTTTTGCGCGAATTCGCAAAAATGCCAAAAACCCAGCAAAAAGGCCGTAATTTCGATTAACCCTTATATTTTGCTCATATTTACAACACACCAACCCAAGCAGTCGCGTCGTAAATCGAAAAAACCAAGCAAAAAGCTGGAAAATCACGGTTTTTTTCCTTTTCTTGGCTTGCACAACGCGTAAATCATAGGCTATAAAGCGCCACATCGGCTCCTGCTGTTTAGGAACCGCAACGATCTAACCCTTCTGATATGAAATCAGAATCAAAATCCAAATAAGGAACTTATTCAATGGCACGTAAACCGGCCAAGAAAAAAGTCGCACGCAAGGCTCCAGCTAAGCGTAAGGCACCTGCAAAGAAGCCTGCAGCGAAGAAAACAGCAGCGAAAAAGAAAGTAGCGAAGAAAGTAGTTAAAAAAGCCGCTGCCCCTGCTCGCAAACTCACGGCCATCACTAAGAAGATGACCAAGACGCAGATTTTCTCTGATATCGCAGAAAGCACCGAGCTGACCCAAAAGCAGGTGGCTGCAGTATTTGATGAGCTCGAAACACTTATCGAACGCCACATCAAGAAACGCGCTGTAGGCGAATTCACTCTGCCTGGTCTACTGAAGATCAAGTCAGTGAAGCGTCCTGCTACCAAGAAGCGTTTGGGTCGCAACCCGGCAACCGGCGAAGAGATCTGGATCGGGCCAAAGCCTGCTTCAATCCGCGCTCGTGTTACCGCGCTGAAGAAGCTAAAAGAAATGGTGGGCTAAACCCCTGCCACACTTGCAGCGCAGTAAACGCCGAAGGGCGTTTTGTGCACACAGCAGGTGTCTTGCTTCATGCTCTTGAAAGAGCGTTTTCCGCAAGGAAATAAGTGAATCAAGTTCAAAAAGGCCGCGTTGACCTGTGTCGCGCGGCCTTTTTCTGTTCTAACACAGTAGAATTCGACTTAATAACCGACTCTTTGCACCTATAGCGGCGCACTAAACCTTTCTAACCCAGCGGAACCACACGCCATGCGCGCGAGCCAACTACTGATACCCACCATGAAGGAAGACCCTGCGGATGCGGATGTCGCAAGCCACAGGCTGATGCTGCGAGCTGGCCTAATTCGTCAGGTTGCCGCAGGCATTTACACCTGGCTGCCGTTAGGCGTAAAGGTATTGCAGCGCATTCAGGAAATCGTGCGCGAAGAACTGGAGGCGAGTAACGCCCAAGAAGTGCTGATGCCGGTCGTTCAGCCTGCAAGCCTGTGGAAAGAAAGCGGTCGCTGGGACGAGATGGGGTCTGAAATGGCGCGCCTGCACGATCGCCACGACAACGAATTCTGCCTGAGTCCCACCCAGGAAGAGGTGGTCACCGACCTGGTTCGGCGCGAAATTCAGTCCTACAAAGAACTACCCCGCAACCTGTACCAAATTCAGACCAAATTTCGCGACGAAATACGCCCCCGTTTTGGCGTCATGCGCTCGCGCGAGTTCACGATGAAGGATGGCTATTCGTTTCATCTCGACCAGGACAACTTCAACGCGACCTACCAAGAAATGCACCATTGCTACAGCCGCATACTCACTCGCATGAGCCTGAAGTTTCGAGCGGTTGATGCGGACACCGGCAATATTGGCGGCGACAACTCACACGAATTTCAGGTGCTTGCCGAGTCTGGCGAAGATTTGATCGCTTACTCGACCGAATCCGACTACGCCGCCAACGTAGAAAAAGCGACCACCCTGTTCCCAACCGAACGCCCGGCCCCCGGCACCGCTGAACTCACTCGAATAGACACCCCTGACGCAAAAACCATTGACGCAGTCGCACAGCTCTTGGGCGCAGACGCGACCCAGTGCATCAAAACTCTGTTTGTAGATGGCGTGGCCGACGACGACAACTCAGAAGCCCCTGCGCCCTTGGTTGCTCTGGTTCTTCGGGGTGATCACGAACTCAACGAACTGAAGACTGAAAAACTGGCGGGCGTAGCCTCACCGCTGAAAATGGCTGACCCCGCACGCATCAAGGCGGCCGTGGGCGCAGGCATTGGCTCACTAGGGCCCGTCGGTCTAAACACCAGCGCAAGCCTCATACTGTATGTCGACCACAGCGCCGCCCAACTCACTGACTTCATTTGCGGCGCAAACACAGACGACGTGCACTTCACCGGCGCTAACTGGGCCAGAGACTCAGCCCTCGCAGATGAGCAAATTAGAGACCTGCGCAACGTGATCGAAGGTGAACCCTCCCCCGATGGCAAAGGCGTACTTGCGTTCGCTCGTGGCATTGAAGTGGGGCACATTTTTCAGCTCGGTACCAAATACTCCGACGCTATGAACGCCACCGTATTGAACGCCGAAGGCCGACAGCAAACCTTGATCATGGGCTGCTATGGCATGGGCATCACCCGCCTGGTCGCGGCCATCATCGAACAATGTCACGACGACAACGGCATTTGTTGGCCAGACTCCGTGGCTCCCGCTGATGTACACATTCTCGGACTGAATTACGGCAAGTCTGCTGAGGTGACGGCTGCCTCGGACCGGATGTACGACACACTGCGCGCACAAGGTTTGCGCGTGCTGCTGGATGACCGCAAAGAGCGCCCCGGCATCAAGTTTGCAGACGCTGACCTCATTGGCATTCCGCACCGTGTCACCATCGGCGATCGTAATCTGAAAAACGGCGAGGTGGAATACCGACGTCGTACAGCAGCAGACTCTGAGCTCATGACGCCAGACGCTGTGCTTGCGCGGCTCACGGCCTGATTGATGTCGGGCGCACGCCACCGCAACGCTTTAGAGGAGCGCACCCTCTCGAGGTTGGCCCAGACCCTCGTATCTGTCGCCTTTGTATTGTTGTGCTGCGCGCTGCCTGGGAGTGCGCTGGCCGCAAAAAAGTCCACGCAAGACCCTGAGTTGCTGAGCAAGCTCGGCGAATCGCTCACGGCCAGCCTCGAAGCGGCTGACCCGTTCGACGCCCAGGTGTGGCTATTGGCCAACGACACACGCCTCGCGCGCTATGTGAAAGACGCACCGACCCGCCTAGCGATATTACAGAATGTCTACGCAGAATCTCATCGGCAGAATCTTGAGCCCGACATGGTGTTGGCCCTGATGCACGTCGAAAGCTACTTTGACCAGTACGCCATTTCACATGTGGGCGCCCAAGGACTAATGCAGATCATGCCGTTCTGGCGCAAGGAACTCGGCCGTGACCAAGACAATCTCACCGACATCGAAACCAACATTCGTTACGGCACAACCATACTCGCGCACTACATAGAACGTTCGAAAGGCGATTTAGTGGAGGCGCTGGGCCGCTACAACGGCAGCAAAGGCCGGCTCAAATACCCTGAGCTGGTGTTTGATCGTTGGAGTCGCTTCTGGCAGAACCGCAAATCAGAAGATCAGCCGGAAATTCAAAAAACCTGCAGTGAATATCAATTGAAGGCCTGCCGCCGCTAGTTACCGCGCCGCCGCCTGCGCATTGGACCAGTGCGCCCTGGGGGCAGAATTAATTCTGACCCCTGCCTCTAGTGCCGCACCTCTATTCCCGCGCCGCCGCCAACGTCTCTATTCGCGACAAAATCCCCACTCGGGTCTGAGGCCCAAGCAACGTTTCAACAAACTCCCCACCGGGAGCGATCAAATAGGTGCTTGGCAACACGCTCGGCAACGGCTGCCCCCAGCGTTCGCGCGGATCCGTTGCTAGCACTGCAAAGGTAATGCCCATGCGCTCACTGACGTCGACTAACTTCTGATCAACCAACCCGTCGTAGTTCACACCCAGCACGCTCACCGCAAGGGACTCAACAGCTGAAGAATCCGCCGCTTGAGCGACATCGCTGGCTGGCCCTGCAACCGGCTTATCAAGCTCGTTCAGCTCCGGTATCTCGTGGCGACAAGGGCCACACCATTCCGCCCAATAGTTCACCACCAGCCACTGCGGGCCCGCAAGGTCGACCTCGGTGCCGGTGATTGTCGGCGCCAGTGTTGTCGGACCCTGTTCACAAGCGCTAACTAGCGTGAAACTTGCCAATAAACTCGCAACGAACAGTGTGCGAATCAGCCCAGTTTTTCGGGTACGGTACTGCATGAATTTACCCTCGTCGGTTGAGTTTCGGTGAGCGAATACTTGAGCCCCTGATGAGGCCTGACACAAGAGTAACATTGCCCATGGCCGACCCACATATTCTGGTGCTTTATTACAGTCGCGGTGGCACGACCGCAGAACTGGCACGCTACGTCGCTCGTGGCATCACAGCCCAAGGCGCATTCAGCGCTCGACTGCGCACGGTGCCCGAGGTGGCCACGGTGGTTGAAAAAACAGCACCCCCCGTGCCCGCCGAAGGGGCTGTGTATTGCAGCAAAGACGACCTGCGCAACTGTGCCGGGCTCGCGCTTGGCAGCCCAACCCGCTTTGGCAACATGGCCGGCGCACTCAAACACTTTATGGATGACACGGTCGACCTGTGGCTGGCCGGTGCGCTGGTCGACAAGCCCGCCACGCTGTTCACCAGCACCTCATCCATGCATGGCGGCCAGGAAAGCACACTGTTGTCGATGCAGTTACCTCTAATGCACCACGGCATGCTGATCAGCGGCGTGCCCTATAGCGTGCCTGAACTGCGTGCGACCACCAGCGGCGGCACACCCTACGGCGCCACTCACGTCGCCGGCGACAACACCGAGGTAAAACTGACAAGCGACGAGAAAAAAATAGCTCAGGCCGCCGGCGAACGCCTGGCGAGGCTGGCAGAGAAACTAGCCTAAAGAACAGGGGTCAGAATTCATTCTGACCCCTGCCTCACGACAACCCAACCCGTTTGCCACTAACCCCGAAGAATCTTGGTGAGCGTGATACGCCCGTCGGCGACCGGCAAGTCGTCGGGCAAGTTCACGCCTACAATGCCGTACCCGTTGTTTAGCAGCATCGCCAGCATGGCGACAAAGCGGTTGCGGGTTTTTACATACACACGGTCAAAGCCAGCAACCGCTACCAGCCGCTCCTGCTCATCAAGCAACGCCTTTGCAACGCCGGTGCGGCGTGCGGCGGGCACAACACCGCCGAGCCAACTGTAAAACGAGCCATCGCCATAGCGATCAAAGCCCACCTTAAAGCCAACAGTGACGCCCTCGCGCTCGGCCACCAACAACAGAGCTGTATCAAACGACAGCGCCCGCTCAAACTCAGCCTCATCAAGCAGCTCACCGGAAAATTCGGGCAGTGTGCTGTATAGCGCCCAAATTTCTGTGATAGAGCCGGTGCGAACCTTCATCGGGACATCAGTGAACAATGGGACGAGGCTCAGCCATCGCCTGCTCATCCGCTTCATCGACATCAACGTTTTGCACCGCAAATCGACGTGTGACAATTTCACCCGCCAGGTAGTTAGGCAGCTCGCGCATAAACTCTTCCATGTGCGAGGTCTGGAAGTGATCCCGCAGGGCTTCCATTGATTCCCACTCCTGAAACAGCATCAGCACGTTCTCATCCAACAGGCCTAGGTAAAAATCATACGAGATACAGCCGGGCTCGGACGTGCTTGCCTCGGCCATTTGCCGGGCAAGATCGAGCGCCTGCTTACGAGAGTCAGACTTTAACGGGATGGTGCCGTGCACAATAATCATGGCGTAATGATAGTACGGGCCGCTAGCGGGTAGCGAGCCCCTCCCGTATTTCATCGATAATGGCCGGATCATCAATTGTGGAAGGCACCTCATAGGAGTCGCCATCCGCCATCTTGCGAATGGTCTGACGCAAAATTTTGCCAGAGCGGGTTTTTGGCAGACGCTCTACCCGCAGCAACTCCCGAAAGTTTGCAAACGCACCGACCTGGGCTCGAATCGCCGCTACCAGTTCGGCTTTCAGCTCATCAACAGTGATGTTCACGCCGTCTTTTAGCACCACCAAACCAAGCGGAACCTGGCCTTTGTCAGCGTCTTTGATCCCAACCACAGCGCATTCGGCAACGGCTGCATTGGCCGCCACCACCTCTTCCATCTGGCCCGTGGAAAGCCTGTGGCCGGCCACGTTTATCACGTCGTCAACGCGACCCATCACATAGACATAACCTTCCTCATCCACATAACCACCATCACCCGTCAGGTAATAGCCGGGGTAGCGTTCCCAGTACGCGCTTACGTAGCGCGCATGGTCTTCCCAAACCGTGGGCAGCGCCCCCGGCGGCAGCGGCGCTTTCAGCACCACATTGCCTTCCTCACCGGCGGACAGTTCATTGCCATCTTCATCAAAAATTCGCAGGTCATACCCAGGAATAGGCAACGCAAGAGAACCTGGCTTGATCGGTAACAACCCCATGCGCGCCAGGTTTGAACAAATCGGCCAACCGGTTTCGGTTTGCCACCAATGATCAATCACCGGACAGTGCAGCACGTCGTCTAACCAGTAATAGGTGGGTGGATCAAGCCGTTCGCCCGCAACAAACAGCGTACGTAAACAGCTGATGTCGTAATTTTTTAGGAGTGCACCTTCAGGATCTTCTTTTTTCACCGCCCGAAACGCCGTGGGCGCAACAAAGAAGGCGCGCACTTGATAGCTCTCAATGACGCGCCAAAACGTACCTGCATCGGGCGTGCGCACGGGTTTGCCTTCAAACAGCACGCTCGCGCAGCCCGCGATCAAAGGGCCGTAAACAATAAAGCTGTGGCCAACCACCCAGCCCACATCAGAGGCCGCCCAAAAGGTTTCGCCCTGATCAACGCCGTAAACCACGTCCATGCTGTACGCCAGCGCCACCGCATGGCCACCATTGTCACGCAGCACGCCTTTGGGTTTGCCCGTGGTGCCGGAGGTATAAAGAATATACAGCGGGTCGGTTGCATCCATTGTGGTGCAACCCACCGGCTCACCCATCGCCTCAAAGTCGAGCCAGTCAATATCTCGCCCTGCAACCAGCGACGCCTCAGACTGCATGCGTTGCAAAACTACGCAGTGCTCAACCTTGTGTTTCGCCAATTCCACCGCGCGGTCGAGCAATGGCTTGTATTCGATAACCTTGTCGAACTCGATTCCGCAGCTTGCCGACAGCACAACTTTTGGCGTGGCGTCGTCGATGCGCACCGCAAGTTCAGGCGCTGCAAAGCCCCCAAACACCACCGAATGCACCGCGCCAATGCGAGCGCACGCGAGCATCGCCACCGCGGTCTCGGGCACCATTGGCATATAAATAATTACCCGATCACCTTTACCCACCCCGAGCGCCGTCAGCGCGCCGGCCGCCTTCGCCACCCATTCCGTGAGTTCAGCGTAGCTGTATTTGGTATAGGTATCGGTCGCCGGCGAATCATAGATCAACGCCACCTCATCACCTCGACCGGCCTCAACGTGCCGGTCAAGAGCAAGCCATGCAGTGTTTAGCTTGCCGCCGGCGTACCAACGGTCAGCCCCGTTGGCGTCTTTGCTCAGAATGGTTTGAGGAAACTCAAACCAGTCGATGCGTTCGGCCTGCTCGCGCCAAAACGCCTCAGGTTCGGCAGCTGCTCGAGCGCTTACCGCCTGGTATTGCTCAAGCAGCTCAGAAGTCGGGACTTGGGTGCCTTCACTCATGCCGCTGGGATCACCTTACTGGCCTGCAACGCAGCGATTTCATCCGCTGAAAAGCCAGCACCCTGCAAAACCGCCAGTGAATCTTGGCCAGCCATACGTGGTCCGTGCCGAACTTCGGCCTTGGTGCGAGAAAACCGGGGCGAGGGTGCGGGCTGAGTAACGCCATCCACTTCTATGTAGCTGTTGCGATGCACAGCGTGTGGATGCTCTGGGGCTTCCCAGATTGACAGCACAGGCGCAAAGCAGACGTCGCTGCCTTCCATAATCTCGCACCACTCATCGCGGGTTTTGGTTTTCATAATCGCGGTCAGTTTTTCTTTTTGAGTGCCCCACTGGTCGCGCGAGTGCTGCGCACCAAAGGTGGCCTCATCAAGTCCTGCTTTCTCTTTTAGCAATGCGTAAAACTGCGGCTCAATCGAACCGAGGCTTACGTACTTGCCGTCGCCGGTTTCGTAGGTGTCATAAAACGGCGCGCCACCATCCAGCAGATTGGTGCCGCGCTTGTCGGTGAACTGACCCATGGCCGACATGCTGAAGAACATCGACATCAGCGACGAAGCGCCATCGATCATCGCCGCATCTATAACCTGACCTTCACCCGATCGCGAAGACTCCAGTAACGCACACACCATGCCGTAGGCCAGCAACATGCCACCGCCACCAAAATCGCCCACCAGATTGAGTGGTGGCACTGGCCGTTCGCCCTCGCGACCCACCGAGTAGAGCGCGCCAGATAGCGCGATGTAATTAATGTCATGGCCGGCAGCGTTGGCCATTGGCCCATCTTGCCCCCAGCCCGTCATGCGGCCGTAAACCAGCTTCTTGTTACGCGCCATGCAAACGTCGGGTCCAAGCCCAAGACGCTCGGTGACGCCTGGACGAAAGCCCTCGAACAGACCATCAGCGCTTTCAATGAGCTTGAGTACCGTTTCTATCCCTTCAGGCTGCTTCAAATCGACCGCAATAGAGTGACGGTTGCGATTCAGCACGTCTTTCGAGGGCTGTGGATTGTCGGTGTACCGGTCGATGCGGATCACCTCAGCGCCCATATCAGACAGCATCATTCCGCAGAATGGCCCTGGTCCAATACCGGCCAATTCAATAATTCGTATTCCTGCCAACGGTCCCATGGCGTTCTCCCCTTTCATTAAACAGTTGCGGTTATTATGCGTGGCACGCAGCCAACGGCAACCCACCGAATCAAACACCTGTTATCGAGACTGTGTTATCGACGTAAACCCACCCTCAGACAAACAGCCTGATCCCGATCCGCCTGACCTTGGCGCCGGCCGGAAGATCATCCATGCCGACTGCGACAGCTTTTTCGCATCGGTTGAGATGCGCGATGACCCGAGCCTGAAAGACCTGCCTGTCGCCGTTGGCGGCTCCCCCGACAAACGCGGCGTGGTCGCCACCTGCAACTACATGGCCCGGCGCTATGGCGTACATAGCGCTATGCCCATGAGCCGGGCCGTACGGCTGTGCCCCAATCTGGTGATCGTGCGCGGCAACATGGCCAAATATAAGGAAGTATCGCGTCAGATCAGTGAAATCTTCTCGCGCTACACCGATTTAATCGAGCCGCTGTCATTGGACGAAGCTTTTCTCGATGTCAGCGAGTGTCTGCAGCACAACGGCAGTGCCACGCTAATGGCCCAGGCTATCCGCCGCGCGGTTCGCGAAGAACTGCACATCACGATTTCGGCCGGCATCGCGCCCAATAAGTTCATTGCCAAAATAGCCAGCGACTGGAAAAAACCAGATGGCCAGTTCACCGTTACTCCCGACGAAGTGGACGGCTTTGTGGCGCAGTTGCCGGTTGAAAAGCTGTTTGGCGTGGGCTCAGTCACGGCCGCACGCATGCACAAGGCAGGCCTTCGAACCTGTACTGATCTGCGAGCGCAGTCGCTCAATGATCTCACCCGCTCCTATGGCAAATTTGGACTGCGACTGTACGAGTTGTCCCGCGGCATAGACAACCGTCCCGTACGACCACACCGCATACGCAAATCTGTGAGCGTGGAGCGCACCTATGAAAAAGATCTGCCCGACCTTGCCACCTGCATCCACTCCGCCAAAGTGCTATTTGAAGACCTGCAGGGCCGCATAGACGCAAACAACGCGCGTGCGCGAATCGACCAGTGTTTTGTGAAAGTTCGCTTCAGTGATTTCACGACCACAACCGTGTCGAACATGGGCAACAAGTGCACGCTCGCCGACTTCGAAGGCTTGATTCATTCGGGCTGGCAGCGCGGCGGACAGCCCGTACGCTTACTCGGGCTGGGCGTGCGCCTGGCGCACCCCGACGCGGCCGGTCAGCTGGCGCTCTTCACCGACTCTGAGCCAGAATCAGAATCGGAATCAGGCTCAAACGACGCCTCAAGCTGAACCTTGGCGTAGCGGGCATACAGCGAGCTGGTTCTAAGCAGTTCCGCGTGGGGACCAACCGCAGACACTTCGCCACCATCGAGCACCACAATGCGGTTAGCACCGGTGACGGTCGACAGGCGGTGAGCGATGGCAATCACAGTCACGTCGCCGCGAATGCTTAGCAGCGCATCGCGAATTTGCGATTCGCTCTCGGCATCAAGCGCGCTGGTGGCCTCATCGAGCAACAGAACCCGTGGATTGCTGTAGAGCGCACGGGCAATGGCCAGTCTTTGCCGCTGACCACCGGACAGGCCCACCCCGCCTTCGCCAAGTACTGTCGCCAGACCATCGGGCAGTGCTTCAACAAAGGTTAGCGCATTGGCCTTGGCCAGCGCAGCCTTAACCTGGCCATCATCCACGTCGCTGATGTGTTCGCCATAGCCAACCAGTTCGCGAATGCTGCCGGCCAGCAAGGCCGCATCCTGGGGCACAAGCGCAATGCGATCGCGTAACTCCGCACGCGATAAATCGCGCAGATCGTGTCCATCGAGTGACACGGCGCCATCGATCGGGTCATAGAATCGCAACACCAGATCAAACAGGGTGCTTTTACCAGCGCCCGAAGGGCCAACCAGAGCAACCATTTCTCCGGGTTCCACTTTAAAAGAAACGTTATTCAACACGCGCACGGTCGGCCGGGTTGGGTAGACGTAACCCACGTTGTCGAACGCAATGGCACCTTCGGGGTTCGTAAGCCCCACAGGCATTTCTGGATCAGGCAACTCGTTGGGTGCGGCAAGCAACTCCATTAAGCGTTCTGTTGCACCAGCTGCGCGCTGCAGATCTGTCCAAACCTCACTAATAGCACCCACAGAGCCGACCACAATAAGGGCATAGAAAACAAATGCGGCGAGCTCACCAGCGGTGGTGCGCCCCTGCAATACGTCCTGGCCGCCAACCCACAACATCGCACCAATAGCACCCATGATCAGCAGCATGACCATGGCAATCAAAACCGCGCGCTGGCGAATCCGTCGAACAGCAACCTGAAACGCGCTTTCGACTCGCTGATCAAACTCAGCAATGTCTGCGCCCTGATGATTGTAGGCCTGCACAACTTTGATATTGCGCAGCGACTCACCTGCGTAGCTGCCCACGTCAGCCAAGGTGTCCTGGGACGACCGCGACAGCGAGCGAACCCGCCGACCAAACAATATAATCGGCACAATCACCAATGGAATGCTGCCCAACACAATCGCGGTCAGCTTGGGGTTGGTGTACAGCAGCAACACAACGCCACCAAAAAACATCAGCACGTTGCGCAACGCAATCGACACCGACGAGCCGATCACGTTTTGCAGCAAGGTAGTGTCAGTGGTTATCCGGGACTGAATTTCGGTGGGCTGATTGGTTTCAAAAAAGCCAGGGTGCAAATCAATGAGGTGCGAATAGACCGCATTGCGCAAATCGGCGCTGACTCGCTCACCAATCCATGACACAAAATAGAAGCGCGCGAAGGTGCCGGCCGTGAGCCCCAATACTAAGGCCCCAAACAGCAATAAACTGGAACTCAGCAATTCAGGATCTTCGGAGCCAAAGCCAGAGTCGATGATGACTCGCAGCCCTTGTCCCACCGACAGCGTGATGCTGGCCGTCACGATCAGCGCGATAGTAGCGGCCACAATTTGCAGCTTGTAAGGCGCAAGGTACGCAATCGCAGGCTTCAGGCTGCCCAGATTGCGCGACGACTCTCGTTCGGGTTCAAGTGATTGTTCAGACATCGAACTCTACGTGTGACGGTGATGGCGAAGGGGCCGCTATCCTACTCGCCGCAAACCCACCTGTCCTGCTTGCATAGCACTCCCTGCCGAGGGCCGCTACGAGCCGGTTCTGCGCTATTCTGGCACTATTCACCTCTAGCAGCAGGAGTTCAACCGTCACCGTGAGCAAGCACAGCATTACCGAATCTGACGATCAGATTTTAGCCGAACCCACCGTTGACCCCATTGGCGCCGTTATCTGGCTACATGGCCTCGGTGCGGACGGGCACGACTTTGTGCCCGTTATCGAAGAACTGAACATCCCCGACGGCCTCCGCTTCGTTTTCCCCCACGCTGACGTCCGGCCGGTAACGATCAACGGGGGTGCCGAAATGCGCGCCTGGTACGACATCGACATGTCAGCGCCGCTTGCCGGTACCGAAGACATCCGCGAATCGGCGCAACGCCTCGAGAGCCTGGTGCAGACCCAACTTGACGCCGGACTCAAGGCACACCAGATTGTGGTTGCAGGCTTCTCTCAGGGTGGGGTTATTGCCCTGCAGCACGGCTTGCGCAGCAATCGCAAGCTTGGCGGCGTCATGGCGCTGTCGACCTACGTCCATGACCCCGAACATCTAATCGACGAGATCACTCTCGATTCGCTCGACGCGCCCATTTTCATGGCCCACGGCATTGCGGACCCCATGATTCCTATCACCCGCGCCATCACCTCGCGAGAGGCGCTTTTGGGTCTCAACTATCAGGTGGAATGGCACGAATATCAGATGGGTCACCAGGTGTGCGTTGAAGAGTTACACGACATCTCCAGCTGGTTAACCCAACGTTTCAGCCAATGAACGCATCTGAGTCCGAAGCGACCAGCACCATTCAACTGCCCGACCGGCTGCCCTTAGAGCCGACCCGCGCCGATTGGCTGCCGTGCGTGCTCGACAACTTCGACACCTTTCTCGCCGACCACGCGTCTTGCGAGAAAAAGGCTTCCGGCATGGCGGTCAACGTTGCCTCGCACTACCCCGACCAACCGCGCCTGCTGGCGGCCATGGCCGATCTGGCTGTCGAAGAGATGAGCCACTTCAGAGAAGTGATCAAGCTATTGATCGAACGCGGCGCAGAACCACAACCCGACACCAAAGATCCTTACGTCAATGCCCTGCAAAAGCAGATTCGCAGCGGCACCGAAGCCTACTTGCTCGATCGTCTGCTGGTCGCAGCCGTGGTTGAAGCCCGCGGCCACGAACGCTTTGGCCTAGTAGCAGACGCAGTGCAAGACCCAGCTCTACAGAAGTTTTACCGCGCGATCACGGCCAGCGAACATCGCCACTGGCAGTTGTTTGTTGAACTGGCTGATCACTACTTTCCAACCCAGGAGGTCGAAGCACGCTTGGCGCAACTGTGCGCGGCCGAGGCCGAAATCGTGCGCCAACTGCCTGCTCGCGCCGCCCTGCACTGATGCTCAACAACGGCTAGGCGCAGCTTTGGACTTACCCTCGCGCGACGATCCGCGGCGCCCGCTGGCGCTCTACCTAGAACGTTACGGCGAAGCGCTGGCGAGCCCACAAGACCCGCAACTCGCCGCACTGATACAGGGCTCCTATCGTTGGGTGTTAGTGGTGCCTGCGTTCGACGAAGCCGCACACTGCCTGCAAACGGTGCTGCAAAACCTGAGCTTTGCCAACCAACAGCAAGCACTGCTGGTCATCTGCGTGATCAACGCACCCGTTGATGCCTCAGCCGACGCGCGCACCCGCACGCTTGCAACCTTGCCAGAAAAAGGCAGCAACGGTCTTATCGAACCCATGCAGCTGCAACCGCACCGCCTTAAGGGCAACAACGCCAACTCCCATACGACCAGTCACAGTATTGACGTGCTAACGATCGACGCCGCCACCGAACCACTGCCTGCTGACCAGGCAACAGGGCTGGCACGCAAACTGGGCAACGACATCGCCTGTCACCTGATGTTGTACGGCCGCATAAAAACCCAATTGTTGTGCAACACCGATGCTGATGCGATTTTGCCCGCAGACTATTTCCGGCAGCTTGCTGCAGCCGGCACAACGGGCCCTGATGCCACCCTGCGCAAGACAACGCCGGGTGCGTTTATTCTGTCGTTCAGCCACCACAGCGACCAGCCAGATCTGCAGGCTGCAGGGCAACTTTACGAGCTTTACTTGCGCCGCCTGTATATCAATCTGGCCCAAAGCGGCTCGCCTTACGCATACCCTGCTCTCGGCAGCGTGCTCGCCATAAACCCCATGCTGTACGCCAAATCTCGTGGATTTCCAAAACGTCGCGCCGGCGAAGACTTTTACCTGCTGAACAAAATTGCCAAGCTGGCAGAAGTGGTGTACTTGGCTGGCAACCCGATTGTGCTGCAAGCCCGTGCTAGCACACGCGTGCCCTTTGGCACCGGCCCCGCGATAGAAAGAGTGCTGCAAGATTCGCAAGCGCACTTTCTGACCTATGCACCCGCAAGCTTCGCCCTGCTAAAACGCTTCTACCGTGGTTTTCGTGAACTCGGCCAGCCTGTTAATGCCCGTCCCTCGGTGCGCGGCCCGCTATGGCCAGCTGCTTGGCAAGACCCCGATTTGCTGTGGCTGCTGAAACGCCTAGGGTTGCCCACGGTTCTGGAAAAGCTACAAACTAACCACCCCAACGGCGCCGCACAACGTCGCGCCGTACACGAATGGTTTGACGCGCTCAAAGTTGTTCGTTTTCTTAACGAAGCCCGCCACTTCCATCCGGATGAGCCTCTCCTACCTGCGCATTCAGTAAACCCAGGACAGGTCGCGTCAGAAATCAATCAGACTCTTGAGCACAATCGCTCCACAACTCGACATGGAGTTTCCTTTACGACCTAGCTAAAACAAAAAAATGTGATGCAGTTCGCAAACGCAACCCACAGCAGGTCCGTCTACACCCACATCAAATGGCCTATAATTGCCGCATGGATCAACAGCTACCAGACAATCCGGATCTCTCCTGGGACCTCGGATCAATAAACAATGCGAACCGGGCTCGTGACTTTGTCATGCAGTTCGAGCACACGCTTTGTGTCTACTCGCGTACCGTCAAACAGATCTACAGCACTTACAGCATGCACTTTCCGCGACAGCTCAATCGCAAGCTGGTGATCCTTCCGGACCCCACCGCCTTTCACGACACGTACTACCACATTCCACCAGAAGCAGTGATGGCTACCGGCATCTACATTATTCCGGGTGGGCTTGTCGACCGGCAGGGTTTGCAACTAGCTAACGTCTCCAAAGGCCGCTCAATGGGAGCCCGTCAGGTGCCCTTCGAAAAAGGTGTGCGAGCCATTGCGCAGAAGCGCCCGGCGAGCGATCCGTTTCTACCTATTTTGGTAAAAGGTGACCTGCGAGAATTTGAAGCCGAATGGCCTGTCTTGCACTTGCATCGTATTCGCCTCGACTCTCTGAGCGATCGCTCAGAACTCGAACGCAATTCGATCCGCGACACCATCCAGGAAAAACTGGAGGCTCTGTTTAGCGCAGAACGCCGCCAGAGCTGGGTGTAAGCCACCAAATCGCGTATAAGCTAGTCATGACAAATGGCTCTGCCCCACCCCCCACATCACTCATACCGCCACTCGGCAGCCGTCGCATCGTTATGCTGGGCGTTATCTTTGCGCTGGTTCTGCTCGCCTGCTGGTCGGGGCAACTCGAAACCATAGCCAAGCATGAGGCCGAAGAAGCCCGTAATCGGGTGCTTGTCGCCTTTGCCCTGTCGCGCACGTTGAACGGCGTTATCTCGGTGGCTCAAGGCACCGAAATCGCGCTTCAGCCTGCGGGCGTGGGCGTCACCCTCACCGCCGGAGAAATGCTCGACCCGTTGAACGATCTGGTTGAACGCTTTTCGCTGCTGGCGCTGGTGGCCTCGATTTCGCTCGAAGGTCAGTTGCTGCTGGCGGACCTGCTGGATACCACATGGGTCAACCTGCTGCTCAGCGGTTGCGTTGGCGTCTATTTTGCTACCGCACTCATCCCTGGTTTACGCCGCTTTGAGCGCATGGCTGCGCGCATCACCAGCCTGGTGGTGTTCACCCGGCTAGTGTTTGTGATTGTCGTGTTCAGCGCCAATTGGCTCGGCAATCTGACACTGGGCGAGCGCCAGGACACGGCGGTGGCCGAACTGACCCAAACCCGCGAGGAAATCGCCTCAATCAGCACCGTCGCCACCGACAACACGCAGCCCACTGACACCTCCATCCTTGGCAGGGTCGGCGATTTCTTCTCAGAACAGCGCGACGCGCTCGACATCAGCGGGCGCATCGACGAGGTTGTCGAACGATCTGAACAGGCGGTGTCCCAGCTCATCAGTCTGAGCGTGCTGTTCCTGCTGCAGTACGTCGCCCTGCCCATCGGCGCCTTTTGGCTCGCTTTTGCCAGCGTGCGCACCGCTTGGGGTATCTGGTGGAGCGCCGGAGGCTGACATCCGATATAGCGAGATCGCAAAGAAAATGGCGTCTGGCGGCTTCCCTGCGTACTATTCGCGCTTCTCTTTACTACTACCGATTACCCGCCTAGGGGCTGGTAGCAACAGATAGCCATGACCAGCACCCAAAATTCAGCCAAAAGCAGCCAAAACCCTGTAAAGGTCTTTATCGATGGCCAGGCCGGCACCACCGGGCTGGACATGCGCGACCGCCTGCTGGGATTGCCTGCTTACAAGCTGCTCGAAATCGACCCCGATGAGCGCAAACACAGCAAGGTTCGCCGCGAGTTCATTGAAGCGGCTGACATTGCCATTTTGTGCCTGCCTGACGACGCTGCCCGCGAAGCGGTCGCACTCGCCGAAGGCACCAACACGCGCATACTCGACGCCTCCACGGCCCACCGAGTCGCTGACAACTGGGCCTATGGCCTGCCAGAGCGCTCAGCAAACGCCCGAATAGAAATTGGCCAGGCGCAATACGTCAGCAACCCAGGCTGTTATCCCCAAGGCGTTATTCTCGCGTTGGCCCCACTCATCAGCAGTGGTTGGCTGGCTTCTGACGCGCCCATTTCGGTCCACGCCCTGTCCGGCTATTCCGGCGGTGGCAACGCGCTGATCAATCGCCTTGAGGCACTCACTCCAGAAGAAGTGCCCAGCTGGGCCGCTCGCCCTTACGCGATGAATCTGCAACACAAGCATCTGCCGGAAATGCGTCTGTACAGTGGCCTCGAGAACGCGCCCCTGTTTGCGCCAAGCGTTGGTGGCTATTACAAGGGCATGCTGGTTAGCACGGCACTGCCTGTTGGCACTCTGTGTCGAGGCAAAACACCCGCCGACGTCGCCAGCTTGCTGAACGAACGCTACGCTGATGAAGAACTGATCAGTGTGCGCGATATCGACGACGCGGCTCCCGATGGGTTCCTTGATCCAACCGCCTGCAACAACAGTAACCGCATCGAATTTTTTGTCACCGGCAACGATCAGCAAACCATGCTCACCGCTCGCTATGACAATCTAGGCAAAGGTGCGGGCGGCGCTGCGTTACAAAACCTGAATCTGATGAGCGGCATTCCAGAAACCCAAGGGCTGGCGACATGAGTCGCATAACACCCTACTCTCGCCAAAGTGCTGACGAACTCAGCAACACACTAAGCGCTCTGGAAACCCGCTACGAACGCCTTAAGCGCAACAATGTACCGCTCGATTTAACTCGCGGTAAGCCGTCTGACGCGCAACTCGATCTGAGTGATGCGCTTGATGGCATTTTGCAGGGCAACTACGAAAGCGCTGACGGCACCGACACTCGCAACTACGGTGGCATACGCGGCCTGCGTGAGGCACGCGAGCTCGGTGCAGAACTGCTTGGCGTTACACCCGACCTGGTGATGGCCGCGGGCAACTCCAGCTTGCAGCTTATGCACGCCGCTGCCTGCTTTGCCCACGAACAACGCTGGCAAAACGCCACGCCCACGATGCTCTGTCCGGTGCCAGGCTACGACCGCCACTTCACCCTGTGTGAATCGCTTGGCTTGCCTATGCGCTCAGTAACGCTGCAAGACGACGGTCCAGACATGGACCAAATCGAAGAATTGGTTGCAGATGATGATTCACTGGGCGGCATCTGGTGCGTACCCCGATTTTCCAACCCGACCGGCACCACTTACTCCAACGAGGTTGTTGCTCGGTTGGCGGCACTGCCGGCCAAGGCCGCCCACAAGCACTTCACCGTGTTTTGGGACAACGCCTATTCTGTGCACGCTCTACACACAGATGCACCCGCACTTGCCAACGTACTCGACTTAGCCAATGCGGCGGGCACACAGGACAACCTGTTTTTGTTTGCGTCTACCTCCAAGATCACCTTTGCCGGGTCTGGCGTTGCGTTTTTTGGCGGTTCCAGCACAACACTCGACGAGCTTGAAACCTTTTTGTCCGCCGCTACCATTGGTCCTGACAAGGTCAACCAGCTGCGCACGGTTAAATTTCTTAAAGGCCGACTGACCGATCACATGGCAGCACACGCCGCCATATTGAAACCCAAGTTTGATGTGGTGGAAGACAAACTCAGTACCGCACTCAAGGGTCTGAGCGTCGCCGACTGGACAACCCCTGACGGCGGCTACTTTGTGTCATTAAACACATTACCCGGGCTCGCAAAATCCATCATTGCACTGGCTGCCAACGCCGGCGTAAAACTAACGGCCGCTGGCGCTACTTGGCCCGGTGGCATCGATCCCGACGACAGAAACATACGCATCGCGCCGAGCTACCCTGATCCACAGGAACTCGACATCGCGATGGACGTGCTGGTCGCAGCCATTCAGCTCGCCAGCGCTCGATATTACAAACAACTCCTGGATGAACATTCAGCCCGGAGAGACGATCCGACACCAACTCGATCTCAAAACTAACCAGCAGGACCGGGACCTCCCGACCTGACTTATGCCGGACGCTCGGCACACAGGAATTATTGCTTTGACTACAGAAGAACAAGACGCAAAATTCGAGGACTTCGCTCTGCCAAAGCCCCTGCTTTCGGCACTCACCAACATAGGGTTTTCCTCCGCGACACCGATTCAGAATGCCTCCTTGCCATTCAGCCTGTCGGACTACGACATAACCGGGCAAGCGCAAACAGGTACCGGCAAAACAGCCGCGTTTTTGATTACCATTTTGACCCAGCAATGGGAAAACCCCCGTCGCGGCGGCACGAAACCCGGCTCACCACGCGCCCTGATTCTTGCGCCAACCCGCGAGCTTGCGCTGCAAATTGAAGCAGACGCGATCGAGCTGTCATCGCACATCGATTGCCACGTGGTAACCGTGGTTGGCGGAATGGACATCAACAAGCAGCGCGATTCGCTGCACGCCAAGCCGCTCGACATTCTGGTTGCCACACCCGGCCGCCTGCTCGACTTTGTTCAGCGTCGCGACATTCACTTGAAAGACTGTGAAATTTTGGTCATCGACGAAGCCGACCGCATGCTCGACATGGGCTTTATTCCCGACGTGCGCCGCATCGTCTACCAAACCCCACACAAGAAGCAGCGCCAAACCCTATTCTTCAGCGCCACCTTCAACGAAGCTGTTATGCGACTAGCGGCAAGCTGGACGCTCGCCCCTGAGCACGTGGTTATCGAACCTGATCAGGTTGCCTCTGACACCGTTGACCAGCAATTTTGGCTGGTGAGCAATAAAGAAAAGCGTGAAACCCTCGCTCGCTTTATGAAAAGCCAGTCACCTACACGCACCATCGTGTTTGTGAATCGCCGTGACCAAACCCGCGACCTGCACGCCTACCTAACCAAAAAAGGCGTTAACTGCGAGCAGCTGTCTGGTGAAGTGCCACAAGCTAAACGCATTCGCACACTCGACCGCTTTAAGAGCGGTGAAATCAGTACGTTGGTTGCCACAGACGTGGCGGGCCGCGGCATTCACGTCGACAACATTTCGCACGTTATCAACTTCCACTTGCCGGAAGATCCAGAAGATTACGTACACCGCATTGGTCGCACAGGCCGCGCCGGTAACGAAGGTGTTGCCGTGAGCTTTGTCGACGAAACAGAAGCCTTCAGCCTGCCTGATATTGAAGAGTATCTGGGCCACCAGGTTAAGTGTATACAACCACCCATCTAGTGCCTGGCCAATGACATTCGAACGCGACAACATCGCCCGAATGCAGGGCTACAGCTATGGCGAGCAACCCGATCGCCCGACCATGGTGAAGCTCAACACCAATGAGAACCCCTACCCACCAAGCCCCCGGGTAGGGGCAGCACTGCAAGGCTTTGACCCTGCTCGTCTGCGCATCTACCCCAACGCCGTTGCCAGCAACTTTTGCACAGCGGCTGCCCAACTCAACGGCGTCGGCACAGACAACGTCATGGCCACCAACGGCGGCGACGAAGCACTGCGCCTGGCCATCACTACCTTTGTCGATCCAGGCGCAACCTTTGGTTCGGTGGTTCCCAGCTACTCTCTCTATCCCGTATTGGCCGGCGTGCAAGACTGCAACACCGTAGAAATCCCACTCGACGACAATTTCTCTTGGCCTGAAAATCTAGCCCAGCAACTCAACGCGGCTGACACACGCCTCACCTGCATCGTTAACCCACACGCACCTAGCGGCTTGCTGACCGACGCTGCAACCATCATGCAACTGGCGAATGACCTCGACGGCGTACTGCTGGTGGATGAGGCGTACATTAATTTTGTTGACCCGGCGAGCGGCCACAACCTGGCACCGCGAGTGCTCGACACCGACAACCTGTTGATACTGCGCAGCATGAGCAAAGGCTATTCGCTGGCCGGTCTACGCTTTGGTTACCTGCTGGGGCACACCGGGCTGATCAAGCCAATGCTCGAAAAAACCCGCGACAGTTACAACGTGGATGGCCTGGCCCAAGTGTTGGCTGAAGCCGCCCTAACCGACACCGACTACAGCGCCAACAATTGGCGCACCATTTGCGCCAGCCGCGACGCACTGCGCGAACAACTGTTAACCATGGGCTTTTCGGTTCCTGTCTCTCAGGGCAATTACCTGTTAGCCCAAACAAGCATCAAACACGCAGCCTCGGCAAAACAGCTGCTCGAAGGGTTACGCGAGCGCGATATTTTTGTGCGCTATTTTGCAGATCTGCCTGATCGCCTGCGCATTACGGTGGGTACAGAAACCGAGAACGCAGCGCTACTCGCGGCCTTACGCAGCCTGCTCGATTGACACCGCTCTGGGCGTGCCGCGCGATTATTTTTGATCTGGACGGCACCCTCACCGTTCCGCAACACAACTTTGATGAAATACGCGACGCGCTCGGCATTCCACAAGGCGCACTCATTCTGGAACACCTCGCCGCACTGCCCCAACCGGAACAGCGCGACAAGCGTGCCGAACTCGACGCCATTGAACTGGCAATAGCCAAAGAGTCACAACCGGCACCCGGTGTTATCGAGTTGCTCGACCAGTTACGCGCCAACAATCTGCCCTTTGCCATTCTCACCCGAAACTCAGCCCGCAACGCCTGGGCCAGCCTGTATGCAATCAATGCCCACGAGTATTTTTCGGCTGACCTGGTTATTGGCCGCGACGAGGCCACGCCAAAACCAGATCCAGCTGGCATCAACTTGCTGGCCAGTCGACTGGGCCAGACCGTCACAAACTGCGCAATGATTGGCGACTTTCGACATGACCTAGAAGCCGGCACTCGCGCCGGTTGCCACACCGTGCACATCCGTCACGGCGACGCGCGGGTATGGCCGGAGATCACCCAAACCACAGTGAGCTCCCTCGAGGCGTTGCGTACCGAACTCAATTTATAAAGAGGCACAGGATGCAATATCTGTTCAAGGCAGCCGATCAGGCAGCTATTCCAGAAACTAAAAGCGTGCATCAGTTTAACAATCAGGCCGTGCGCCACGTGCGCACACTCACCGATCTGGCGGGACTGTCACGCATTGGCATGCATGTTGTGCGACTCGAAACCGGCTGCGACAGCACCGAACTGCACAGCCACGACAACGACGAAGAATTCCTGGTGATTCTACAGGGCAATGGTGTGGCCACCATCGGCACTGACACAGTTGAGGTCACAGGCGGCGACATTATGGCATTCCCCTGTGGCTCCCCACCGCACAAACTGCACAACCCCAACAGCGAAGACCTGATTTATTTGATGGGCGGCGAAAAGAACGCCAACGATGTGGTGCACTACCCGCGCCTGCAACGCAGCATGGTTAAGTCAGCAGACAAGCGCTATTGGAGCGACTGGAGCGACCAGCACGAGTTGCCGAAAAAATTCTAGAGCAGACCTAAAGCGCGTCGAGTTGCGCGTGCAGTTTTTTAAGCGTCACACGCCATTCTTGCTGCATCTTTGGCTTTTGAAATTTTTCCTTGCGCGCCTCATCAGCCGCGAGCTTGGCTTCTAATTCCTCAATGGCTTCAAGCAACGCGTACTCGTCTTCGTCGTCCGCGCTCAAAGCAGCCTCACCGCCCCCAGTTTTAACCGCGGAATCGACCGACTCCGTAACGGCGGCCGGCTCATTCTTTTGCTGAGCAAAGCTATTGGCCGCGCGCACAAAAAAGTCATCGGGCGTAACCTGCTCCTGCAACTTGCCGTTTTCGATAATCCAGTAGCGCTCAGCAATGGTGCGCACAAACTCACGATCGTGAGAGGTGAACAATACGGCTGCGTCACTGGCAAGCAGCTGCGCTTCAAGCTGTTCCCGCCCGTCAATATCAACGTGGTTGGTGGGCTCATCCAAAATCAGCAAATTTGGCCGAAGTAGAGAGAGGCGCGCAAACAACGCCCGCGCCCGCTCACCGCCCGACAGCGAACTCACCGGCGTATTGTGTGCCTCAAACTCAAAGCCCGCGGCAACCAGCGCCTGCACAATTCCCTGGTCTTCGCGCTTGATGTCGTTGGCAACAAACTCGAACAATGAAGTTTTTTCATCATCGGAAGCACTCACCGAACTCAGCTCTTGATCGTAATAACCCAGTTTTGCCTGAGGGCTAACTCTGATGTAGTCACTGAACTGTTCACGACCAGACGCCACCGCGTCGTCGTCTTGCAGCTGCTGCAGAATCAGCTTAATGAGGGTGGTCTTGCCAACGCCGTTGTGCCCCAATAGCGCAATGCGCTCACCCGGGCGCAAGAAACACTCAGCAACACTGAAGAGTTTTTTACCGGGCACCGCAACAGCTAGATTTTCAAGGGTCAGCATGCGCTTGCCTTTGCTGCCCCCCACCGACAATTCCAAATCGAGCGGCGAGCCTTTAGACACGAAGGTGCGGTCTGCCTCCATGCGCTCGACCCGCTTAAACATGCTTTTGGCCTGGCGCGCAAAGCTCTCGTTGTCGTAGGTGCGCCCCCAGTCGGCGATGCGTTTTGCACTCGCCTTCGCCTGGGAAATTTTCTTCTCTTCAGACGCTCGGCGTTCAGCAGCCGCGAGATCCATGCGCTGCAATTCGGCGCGGGCGTCTGAGTAGGGCAGCTCAAATCGATACGCACGCTGGTCGCGCAGCAACAGCGTTGTCGGGCACAGCAGATCAAGAAAGGCGCGATCGTGGGACACCATAACCAGTGCCCCACGAAAGGCTCCGAGTACGTTCTCAAACAACGCAAGGGTTGCGAGATCGAGGTGATTGGTGGGTTCATCCAGCAACAGCAGCTGGGGCTCCTGCACTAGCGCTCTCGCCAGCATCAGGCGATTCAACTGCCCCCCACTAAGCGACTCGAGATGCTGCGCCATCTGCGCATCAGAAAAGCCGAGTTGGGCGAGCATTGCGTTTGCGCGCCAGGCCTCATCAATGGGGAGTTGTGCTGAAACCACCGCCAATAGCGACTGGCCGGCAAGCTCAGACGGCAAAAACTGCTCGACACGAGCAAGCACCAGGTTACGTGCGCGGGTGATATGCCCGGCGTCAGCCTCAAGGTCACCGACCAGCATGTTGAGCAGTGTGGACTTGCCGCAACCGTTATAACCCACCAACCCCAGACGATCACCAGAGTTCACCACCAGGTCGAGCCCGCTAAACAGCAGCCGTCGGCCGGCGCTGTAGGTCAACGAATGGGCTTGCAACACAATGGACATGCCGGGCTCCAGCCCTCAGGCTTGCTAGATCGAATTAATAGTCACGGCAAAAGGTTACCAGCAATGCTGCTACCGCTGCGCGATGAAAACCCGCTGGTGCATAAACCGGTGGCAACCATCATTCTCATTGTTGCCAACGTGCTGGCCTGGTTTGGCCTGCAGGGCTTCGGGTCACCCGAGGGGCTCTATACCTCGGTTTGCAACTTTGGTCTGATACCCGGCGATCTACTGGGTGCTGTTCCCGTTGATACGGCCGGCGGCTGTGCCGTTGACGGCAACGGCAGCTATCTGACGATCTTCAGCAGTATGTTTATGCACGGCGGCTGGATGCATCTGATTGGCAACATGTGGTTTCTGTGGATCTTTGGCGACAACGTCGAAGACGCCATGGGCCCAGTGCGGTTTGTGCTCTTTTACCTGCTGTGTGGCGTGGCCGCCGCCGCGGCCCAAACCGCAACAGACCCTTCAAGCGTCATTCCCATGGTGGGTGCCTCCGGCGCCATTGGTGGTGTGATGGGAGCCTACGCACTGCTGTATCCTCGCGCGCGCATTCTGAACTGGTTTTTCATCACTACCGTATCTGTCCCCGCCTTCATTATGCTGGGCTACTGGGTGTTGATTCAGTTTCTCGGCAGCTTTACTCAAGACGGCGGCGGTGGCGGTGTCGCCTTCTGGGCACACATCGGCGGCTTCATCGCGGGCGCGGCACTCGTGTGGGTTTTCAGGCGCGAAGACTATGTGCGCGAGCATCTAAACCAGCCCCGCAGGGCCACCGCAAATCACCGGTGGTTCTAACCCTGAGATCGCAAGCGACCAGTAATTTAGATGACCGCGTCTTGACCCTCCCCCAGTAACTGGGCGACTCTAGCGACTGACTATTTCGAAAGAGTGGGAATCTCCGCATGACCAAACCAGCACTAAGCCTTGCCGCCGTACCCGGTCGCCGCCTAAAAACCCTTGAGCTTGCTCAAGACATCGAGCGACGTGGCTTCAGCGGCCTGTACTGCCCAAGCTTTGGTGACGGACTGGGTTTATGTCAGGCACTCGCCATGGCCACCAGCGAGATTCACTTTGGCACCAGCATCACCCCCATCTATACTCGCCACCCCACCGACTTTGCCGCCCACATCTCCACCATCCACGAACTCTCTGGCGGCCGTTTCCGGTTTGGCATTGGCGTAAGCCACGCACCCGCAATGGATCGCTTGGGCGTCACCCAAGGTAAGCCACTTGGTGACATCCGCCAGTTCATCGACGACATACACGCGGTTCCCCGCGCCGGCCAAATGCCGCCCATTACCCTTGCCGCCCTTCGCCCCAAGATGATTCGCCTGGCGGAAGAAATTGGCCAAGGCATGGTGTTTGCTAACGGCGCTCGCAATCACATGAGCAAATCACTCGCCAACCTCAGTGACAACGCGCGCACCAACACCGACTTCTTCATTGGCAACATGATTCCCACCTGCATCAGCGACGACAAACAAGCCGCCATGGCCGTCAACCGCAAAACGCTGACCGGCTACGCCTTTCTGCCGAACTATCGCAACTACTGGAAAGACGCCGGTTTTGAAGACGAAATGAACGCCGTTGAAGCCGCCATCGAACGTAAAGATATGGATGCCATACCCGGTTGCCTGTCTGATGCCTGGCTAGCCGAGACCACACTGTTTGGGACTGCCACCGAAGTGCGCGACGGCATCGAGGCCTGGTTCGACGCAGGCATAAAAACCCCCATCATCGTGCCGTCATCGGCAAGCGGCGGACAGTTCGAAGCCTTTGAGGAATTCTTCGCGCTGTACGACTAAGCCGCCCTAGCATGAAACAGTTCTGGCTTATTCGGCACGCGAAGTCCGCAAACTCTGCCCCCAACCCGGAGCAGGGTGACTTTTACCGTGATCTGAATGAACGGGGTCGCCGCGATGGCGCGCACATGCAAACCTGGTTTGCGCAAACGGCCAACAACCAGCCAGCCTGTCGCCCCGACTGGCTGATAACTAGCAACGCCGTGCGCGCCCAATCCACCAGCGAGTTTGTGGCCTCCGGATTTTCGATAGGTGCAGACCAACGCATCAGCGATGCCTCGATCTACAACGCCGGGCCCGAGTCGCTGCTCGATGCCCTGTGCAGCACGCCTGCCGACGCAAACTGCGTGGCCCTCGTTGCCCACAACCCAGGACTGACCTGGTTGGTAAACGCGCTGTCTGATCCTGCAGAGGTCATCGACAATCTGCCAACACTGGGTTGCGCACTCTTTCAGACCGACATAGACGACTGGGCAACCATCACAAAGACACGACGACTACTGTTGGTCTCACCTGGGGTTGTCGTAAAGACCTAAACCCAATGTAAGATCTCTCGACGCCTGACCCATCACCCATTTCCCTAAGGGCCTAAAATGGAAAATTTCTCTGCAGTGTTCGACTTTCTGGTGGTCTCTGTATTCTCAGAGCTGTTTGCAGTCTACTTTCTGCTTGGGTTTGTCATCTTTTTGGTTGGGGTGCTGTTACTCGTTTTGT
Source organism: Pseudomonadales bacterium (assembly GCA_023300545.1). Classification (GTDB taxonomy): domain Bacteria; phylum Pseudomonadota; class Gammaproteobacteria; order Pseudomonadales; family Azotimanducaceae; genus JALZVT01. The sequence goes on along the minus strand of JALZVT010000100.1, from coordinate 1,373 downwards.
TTGTGCTCTCCAGAACCCTCGGTTATCGCACAACTGGCACCGTTGTTGGGGCTGTTGAGCTCACTCGAATCAAGCGCAAGGAAAGAGACGGCAAGACGGTAGAGAAACTCAAAAAATCGCTCTATCCGGTGTTTGAATACACCACCACCTCAGGCACCGAACGGCAAATGCGCGCCAGCGAAGGCGGCACTGGCACGTTGAGCTATACAACCGGGCAAACTGTAAATCTGATCGTGCGCGAAGATGAAGACTACGACGATGTCTATGATGCTGATCGAACTGGAATTCTCTATTTTGGCCTGGCAATAACCGCGCTTGGTATAGCGCTAATGAGCTGGATAGGCACCGCTATTGCCGCCGCTGGCATCAGCGTATCGATCATAGTGATGGTGCTGCTGGCCCTACTGGTGCGAGGGCTGGTGACTAAATTCACCAGCGACAGCTCGCAACCGACGAACACCACCAAGAGGAAGCGCGAGCCCTATAACAAGGACTTCGATCCAGCCGACTTACACCCTGTAGAATATTTCAAAACCTAGCCGCAGAAACAGCGGTTAGCCGCAAACCGCTATTCCTGCTTAGAACCAATGCCGCGCATGTAGCTGCGCACCGTCTCCTTATACTCGTCTTCGGTTAGTGCCCATTGCTGCAGGTCAGCGTCTGCCCATCCCATTGCCATGCCCTGTGCCGAGCGGCCGAGCGCTGAGGTCATAGAGCGTGTCATGGCCAGCGCCGCAGGCGGCACCGCTAACAATTCATCCACCAAGGTTTGTGTGGTTGCATCCAGTTTGTCGTCTGCTGACAAACGTTGCGCCCAGCCGCTGCTTTTCAATTCGTCCGCACGAACTTTTCGAGTTGTCATCACCCAGTCTCGCGCGGTAGGCAGACCCACTTCACGCGCAAGCAGTGGCGTACCGTTCCATACATTGGGTATGCCCAAAGCCAGTTCAGGAATACGCAACACCACGTTTTCAGTGATCACCCGAAAGTCACACGCCGTGGCCAGCAACGCACCCCCGCCAATCACGCTGCCTTGCATTGACGCGATGGTCACCTGCGGTATGCGTTCTATCTGCTCTAGTACCCGTTGCCAGGTTGAGGTTCGGTTTCTGCGCGTCGACCAGTCGCCTTCCACTTTCGGATAGGAGGTTGTCTTCAGATCAGCACCAGAACAAAACGCTTTACCCTCGCCAGACAACACCAACAAGCGAATGTCGGGTCGCTCCATCAGGTCGTTGAGTGTGGCAGCAATGACTTTTCGAACATCGTCGTTCAATGCGTTGAGCTGCTTTGGACGATCGAGTATCAAGCGAACCACCTGAGCGTCATAAACAACCTTAATACCTTCGCCTTGAGACATTCTTATTCCTGAG
>JALZVT010000099.1 GCA_023300545.1 Pseudomonadales bacterium | reverse complement strand
CCGAGTCCACAGCACAAACCGAAAACAGCGCCCCAACTGACGGCTCTGTAACGGCAGAACGCGCATGATTGAGTTCATTTGGCCCTGGTTACTGGCGTTGTTGCCGCTACCTATTGCGATCCGCCTTTGGCTTTCCCCGCAAGACGCGGACCAGGCACCGCTAGTGGTCCCAGAGGTAGACGCCTTCAGCTTCGGCCAAGCCCGACTGCAAGCTGAACGCGGACCGCGCTGGCCGCTGTGGCTGCTCAGCCTGTGTTGGATTGCCTTGGTGTTGGCTGCTGTACGTCCACAATGGACAGGCGACCCGGTCAGTCTGCCAACTAGCGGCCGCGATCTCATGCTCGCGGTAGATATCTCCGGCAGCATGAGTGTCGAAGATATGCAGCTCGGCAATGAAAACGTTGATCGCCTTACCGTTGTGAAAGCTGTCATCAGTGACTTTGTCGATCGCCGCGGCGGCGATCGGGTTGGGCTCATATTGTTTGGAACCAATGCCTATCTACAGGCTCCGCTGACGTTTGATCTGGCCAGCGTGAACACACTACTCACGCAGGCGCCCGTTGGTATTGCGGGTGGCAAGACGGCTATTGGTGACGCCATCGGCTTGGCCGTAAAACGCTTGCGACCACGCCCGGAAGGGGATCGCGTCATGATTCTGCTGACCGATGGCGCCAACAACGTTGGAGCCGTTGCGCCGTTAAAAGCCGCGGAATTAGCTAACGCCGCCGAGGTGCGCATTCATACCGTTGGGGTTGGCGCAGATGAACTTGCGGTACCAAGCCTAATGGGTATTTTTGGTCCGCGCATGGTTAACCCATCCGCTGATTTGGATGAAGAGACCCTGCAAGCCATTGCTGACCAAACCGGCGGCCGCTACTTTCGCGCCCGCAATACTCAGGAACTAGCCGGCATTTACGACGCCATTGATGAGCTAGAACCGGTCGAACAGGACGCAGAAGTGTTTCGGCCCCGCAAACAGCTTTTTTACTATCCACTGGCGATTGCCCTTATCAGTCTGTTTGCACTGATACTTCTCAGCAGTCGTAAACCGGAGGCCACCTGAGTGTTTGAGTTGCTGGCCGATTTTCACTTTATCCGCCCTGAGTGGTTGTTGGCCATTTTGCCCTGTCTGTGGCTGTTGTATCGATTTGCGTTGTATCAAAAAAGCAGCTCTGGCTGGTCGAGTGCCATCGACGCCGAACTGCTGCAGGTGCAACTCGCCCCCGGCACACAGACCAAACGTCGAGGCATTACCGCCCTTCTCGGCACCGGCTTGCTGCTCGGCGTTCTTGCGCTCGCAGGCCCCGCCTGGGAACGCCTGCCCCAGGCCGTCGAACAAAAGCGCGAAGCTCTGGTGATTGTGCTCGACCTGTCGCTGTCGATGTACGCCCAAGACCTATCCCCCTCGCGATTGGTTCGCGCGCGCCAAAAAATCACAGACATACTGCGCGAGCGCAAAGAAGGCTTCACGGCGATGGTTGCTTATGCGGGTGACGCCCACGCTGTTGCTCCGCTCACAGACGACACCGGTACGATTGAGAATTTGGTGGCTGCGCTCAACCCATCAATGATGCCGGCACTCGGAAGCAATGTTGGACTCGGCATCGAGTCTGCGCTGCAACTACTTGAAAATGCTTCAGTTTACGATGCTAGAATACTTCTACTAACCGACGGTATTGATAATATTGGCGACGTCACACGGCACTCGAACCCGCGAATTCCAATCTCGATCATTGGCGTCGGCACCGCTGCAGGTGGCTCGATTCCACTCGATTTTGTGAATCAGCCAGGCCGCATTTTGCGCGACGAAGAAGGTGATTCGATTGTGGCAAAGCTTGATGAAGCGCGGCTATCCTCTATTGCCGAGCTGTGCCACGGTTTTTACTCTGACCTGACCCTCACCATGTCAGATATCGAAACCACCCTTCCACCACTGGCGCTGGATGAGGACGCGATTGTGTCAGATCGTCGGTTTGATGCCTGGGCTGACGTTGGCCCATGGCTGGTGCTGCTGCTATTACCGCTATTATTGCTCGCCTTTCGACGCGGCTCGCTCGCCGTGCTGCTGGTCGGCATTGGCCTTGGGGGCGTAGTGCCCGACGCCCGTGCAGGACTGTGGGACGATCTATGGCAGCGCCGCGACCAGCAAGCTCACCACGCACTCAAACACGGCGCCCCCGAAGCCGCCGCTGTGTTATTCGAAGACAAAGACTGGAAAGCCGCCGCACAATATCGAGCCGGCGAATTCGACAAGTCGACCAACCATTTTCAAGAAGCCCTTAGCGACTCACAAAAAGCCCTTAGCGACTCACAAAAAGCCCTTAGCGACTCAGATAGGGCCTCGTTAGTCACCGATCAATACAACCTGGCAAATTCGTTGGTGCAAATCGGCCAATTAGATGACGCTCTGGTCGCTTACAACAAGGTTCTAGAACTCGATCCCGAGCATGAGGATGCGGCGTTCAACAAAGAGCTAGTCGACCAGGCCAAAGAGCAACAGCAAGGCGAAGCCTCCGACAAAGACAATCAGGAATCTCAGGAAGACTCTAACGAGGACGCTGAAAAAGAACGGGAGCAGCAGTCTGAAAGCGACGGCTCTGAAGAGCAGCAACAGGACGATTCACAAGAACAAAGCGAGGGCGACTCCCAAGAAGGCGAAGAGACAGACTCAAGCGACGCGCAGCAACAACAATCGCCCGAAGAGGGTGAAGAGCAAGAACAAGAACAGCTCGCCCAGGAGCCGACAGAAGAACAAAAGGCCGCAATGGAGCAATGGCTGCGTCGGGTGCCCGACGAACCAGGCGGCCTGCTGCGGCGCAAATTCAAATACGAAACCGATCAACGCCGCCGCGAGGGCGACTATCAGCCAAAGGCAAAGAAGATATGGTAATCGGCACGCCCTACCAGCGCGCGATAACCCGTAAAAACGGCATGCTTCTGGTTGGCCTGCGAGCCCTGCTGGCGCTTTCTGTGTTGTTCAGTACCACCGCCTTCGCAGACTTAACGGCGCGCCTCAGCTCCCCTCGAATCGACGAAACCCAAACCCTCGAACTGATCATTCGCACCGAATCGAGGGATGTCCAAGGCATGCCCGATCTCGAGCCGATAAGGTCTGACTTTGAAGTACTGACCACGCGCACCAGCAGTCAGTACCGTGTGATCAATGGCAACGTGCAGGCATGGACTGAATGGATAATAGCGCTTAGACCGCTGCGCACCGGTACATTACGCATCCCGCCGCTAACCTACCGCAATGAAAACACCACCGCGCTAGAACTCCAGGTCGTACCGCTCGACCCGGCACTCAAAAAACAGATGGACGACCGTGTTTTTTTTGAAACATCGGTGGTTCCTGACGATCCGTACGTGCAAGCCCAGACTATCTACACCCGACGCCTGCTGTATGCAGACGGCACGCAAATTTACGGCGAAATGCCCGATACACCTGTGATTGAAAATGCCGTTGTACTCGTACTGGGCAACGCAACATCGTCAACCGTGACGCGCAACAACCAGCGCTACGGCATGATCGAACAGCGCTACGCCATCTTTCCTGAACGATCTGGAACCCTGACTATACCCGGCGCCATGGTCTCAGGCAGTGTGCGGATGAAGGTCAACAACCGACTGCGACGCAACGGCGTGCGCGTTATCGCTGAGCCGACAAAGGTGGCTGTAAGTCCCATTCCCTCAAACTACCCCAAGAACACACCTTGGTTGCCCGCCAGCGACGTCACTCTGCTTGAGGCATGGAGTGAATCGCCACCCCGTTTCAAAGTCGGGGAATCAATCACTCAGACACTAATCGTACGCAGCGACTCCGCCACGGGGTCGATCATTCCGCCCATCGACTACTCGATACCCGAAAGCCACTTCCGCAGTTACCCCGAACAGGCAGACATTGCTGACAACCGCCGTGGCAACGAGGTTATTGGAACGCGTAGCCAATCCTGGTCAATAATTCCGATAGAAGACGGCCCAGTGACGTTGCCAGCAGTTAGCATCACCTGGTTCAACACCAACACGAGCTCTGTCGAAACGAGCACCCTTGCCAGTCGCTCCATCAGGGTATTTGGCAGCGTAGATTCAACCACGCCGTTAGACGAACAGACTACGCAGGAAGAAGGCACCGTGAGCGCGCCTACAGCAGCCGATCCGGAGTTAACCGTCGATGTTGCTGATCGGCAGGTGTTTAGTCCGCTACTGACGCTCCTGCTGGTTGTTGTTTTGGGTGTGCTTGGCTGGCTGCTAAGACATCGATTGCCCACCCTCAAAGCAGCCGCTCAACCCCAGGTATTACGCTTGCGAACCAGTCGGCGCGAACTCGCGCAACTCATCAACACCGCTACCGCCAGTGAACTTCGCCAAGCAATTACCGACAGCGCAACACTCCATCAAAATGCTCGCAAGCCGGTGAATCGGGTTGTTCTTGCCAAGCTCTATGCAGAACTGGACCAAGCGAGTTACGCGCGCGTGGCGAGCCAACCCGATAGAGAAGCTTTGCGCAGCCTGGTTGCCGAACTATTTAGCCAACCGCAGATCGTTCGAAATGAACAGGTGTTGCCGGAATTATATTCCCGCTAACACCTATCCACAAATACCGCGACTACACGCCTGCCGCCAAACTCTTGCTCACCAATTCGTACACGTTTGGCGATAGCTTATCTGTGGCCAGAACCTGCTCAAGCGC